>DLDC01000056.1:0-12501 GCA_002480935.1 Prevotella sp. UBA7782
CCTAGATATATCGGGTGAGCCAGCCCTAGGTTATAATATGTTTACAGTGAGATGAGGATAAAAAAAGCCACATGCCCTTGCGGACATGCAGCCGATGTTTATGATTGTTTGAGTTTGCTTATTTTGCGTAAGCCACAGAACGCGTCTCACGTATCACGGTTATCTTGACTTGTCCGGGATAAGTCATCTCGTTCTGNNNTCGGCGTCGTCCATCTTGTCGGCTCCCACTATCACGCGCAGCTCACGTCCGGCCTGTATGGCGTATGTCTTTGTCACGCCAGGATAGCTCATGGCAATAGCTTCCAAATCGTTGAGTCTCTTAATATAAGCTTCTACAATCTCTCGTCTTGCGCCTGGACGAGCGCCACTAATGGCATCACAAACCTGCACGATAGGCGCAATAAGCGAAGTCATTTCCACCTCGTCATGGTGTGCCGCAATGGCATTTACTATATCAGGCTTCTCCTTATACTTCTCAGCTATCTTCGCGCCATATAGAGCGTGCGGCAGCTCTGTTTCCTCGTCAGGCACCTTACCAATGTCATGCAGCAGTCCGGCACGCTTAGCCTTTTTGGGGTTAAGTCCGAGTTCTGCAGCCATAACAGCGCATAAGTTGGCTGTCTCACGTGCATGCTGCAACAAGTTTTGACCGTAAGACGAGCGATATTTCATTTTTCCGATGATGCGAACCAATTCTGGATGCAGGCCGTGTATACCCAAGTCTATGGCTGTACGCTTGCCTGTCTCAATAATTTCATTATCCAGTTGCTTCTTCACTTTAGCCACCACCTCTTCTATACGTGCCGGATGTATTCGTCCATCAGCCACCAGCTGATGAAGAGCCAGTCTGCAAACCTCACGGCGTATAGGGTCAAAAGCAGAAATCACAATAGCCTCTGGAGTGTCATCAACCACAATTTCTACACCTGTCGCAGCTTCCAAGGCGCGTATGTTACGACCCTCTCGACCAATGATACGGCCTTTCACCTCGTCGTTGTCTATGTGGAACACGCTCACAGAGTTTTCTATTGCTGTTTCGGTTGCAACGCGCTGTATAGTCTGAATAACAATTTTCTTAGCTTGTTGGTTAGCGTTTATCTTTGCCTCGTCTACTATTTCGTTCACGTAGCTGGCAGCATCCAGCTTAGCCTGATCCTTCAAGCTCTCAACGAGTCTGGCCTTTGCCTCTTCGGCCGACAGTCCAGACAGCTCCTCAAGCTTTGCCCGTTCTTTCTCCTGCATCTTGTCGAGCTCGGCCTGCTTCACTTGCATGAGCTTCTTCTCGTTGTCAATATGCTGCTGCTGATTGTCTACATCCTGCTGCCGGCGTGCCATTTCTTCCTGTCTCTGTTTGAGGTTCAGCTCTTTCTGCTTGAGCCTGTTCTCGCTTTGCTGTATTTTCTGGTTGCGTTGCTGCACCTCTTTTTCCAGCTCGCTTTTCTTGTTCAGAAACTTTTCTTTCACTTCCAGGAGCTTCTTCTCCTTTATCACGTTGGCATCCTTTTCGGCAGTAGCCATCATCTCTTTGTATTTTCCGGTCAGGATATAACGAAAGAGCATATATCCAACAGCGCCTCCCAGCACGAGAGCCACCACTGCAATGATTACATATTCCATTTATTTAATAGCATTAAATTGTTAGTATTCTCATTTCTTCAATGCATCCTCAATTTCCGAGGTGAGTTGTCCGAGAATACTCTGGAAGGGCGCAGTGTCGTTTCTTGCGCTTTCTTTTTCATACCGTAGAGCGATGTCAATGAAGGCCATATACAGTATTTCCTTTTCGCTTTTGCGGCCCTTGTATGCACCGGCATAGCTATTCACTGTGTCGGTGATGAGTTTGGCAGCTTTGCGATAATACTCCTCGTCCTCCTTAGGCACTCCTATAGAGAATTCGGTGTCATATACATGCAGCCTGATATGTAGTTTCGTTTCTTCCGGCATTGGGTTCCCGATTATTTCTCACTCAGCAGAGTGATGCATTTATTCACTTCCCTGATAAGCTTGGCAATGCGCTTCTGCGCGCCTTCGACGTCGGTGTCAGTAACCTCCAGCATCTTTGCCATCTTCAGAGACTTATAGTTTTCCTGCGCCTGGGATAGCTTTTCCTGAAGGTCTTTTATCTTCTTGTCACGCTCGTCCACCATGGCATAAAGCTCGTTATTCTCCTTTTTTAAATCCTTGTATTGGAGAATCATCTGCCTTACGCGGGTAGTAAACGTGTTAAGCTTGTCCTCATTAGCAGTCATGTGTGTGCGATTTTTGCGTACAAATGTAACTTAAAGTTTTGATTTAACCAAAAGAAAGTGCAGCTTTTTTGCATTTAAGGTTCAATCATTGCTTTTTTTTGTCGTCATCAGCAGGCCTTGGTTCTTTCTTTGCGAGCAGCACAACCTGATATACAAAGTTGGTTACCCAATGCTCTGAGAAGCCCAGTGTCTTGTTAAACTGACGGATAGCAACCACTGTCTTTATGACATCAGCCTCCTTAAAGTCATTTTTATTAAAGATGTCGCTCACCGTTTTCTCCGTCATGGCGTAGATAGCCTTCTTGAAGAAGCCAGGCACACGCAACTTAAACTTCATAAGATTGCCTATAAGCATCATGAGATCTTGGGTAAAGTTCTGGAATTGCACCAGATAGGTCTGCACGTCTTGCAGCCGGCGACAGTTCTTCTTAATACTCTTGTCTATCTCATCAAAGAAGTCATCCTCGGTGTGATAGAGCTCTTTCATCATCTTCTTGCACTGGTTGCGCTCAGAAACGCCTAGCTTATTATTAGCCGTGGGAATATGAAAGGTAGCCTTGAAAACCCTCAGGTCGGGCACCATGGCTAGGTTGGTAATACCCAACCGAGAAGCCAGAACAGCCTGAAAATACACCCTGACGAGCGTCATATAGTCTTCCATGCCGCCCACCTTGGCCTTTTCTTCCGTCTTATGAAATAGTCTGGATATAAAGTTCATAATCTACGTTTTACAGTTGTTTTATTCAATAAGGACTTCAAAGCCCTCTAAATTTTGCGCAAAGGTACAAAAAATTCATGATAAAAAGTCGTCACACTCACATATTTCTTAAAAATATGTATTATCATATAAAATTTTATTTGTACCTTTGCCACGTTATAACATTACTACATGCCGGCCTTAGCATAGAAAGGCAACGACATGATTACTTACATTATATAATGTGAAATTATGAAAGGAATCGTTCTAGCAGGTGGTTCGGGCACGCGCCTCTACCCCATCACAAAAGGTGTCAGCAAGCAGTTGATACCCATTTTCGACAAACCTATGATCTATTATCCGGTGTCTGCGTTGATGCTTGCGGGCATCAGGGACATTCTTATTATATCTACCCCTTACGACCTTCCTGGATTTCGTCGACTGTTGGGCGACGGCCATGAGCTGGGCGTGCACTTCAGCTATGCCGAACAGCCATCACCAGATGGGCTGGCACAAGCCTTCATCATAGGAGAAGAGTTTATTGGCTCTGACAGCGTATGCCTGGTGCTGGGCGACAACATCTTTTATGGCTCGGGCTTCACAGGTTTGTTGCGGCAAAGCGTGGCCACAGCCGAGAAAGAAGGCAAGGCTACTGTATTCGGCTATTACGTCAACGACCCTGAACGCTACGGCGTAGCCGAGTTTGACAATGAAGGCAACTGCCTGAGCATAGAAGAGAAACCCGCTCACCCCAAGTCTAATTATGCAGTGGTGGGCCTCTACTTCTATCCCAACAGCGTGGTAGAAATAGCCAAGAACATCAAGCCGTCGGCACGTGGCGAGCTGGAGATAACCAGCGTGAACCAAGAATACCTGAGGCACAACGAACTGAAGGTACAGACGTTGCAGCGTGGCTTTGCATGGCTCGACACCGGCACACACGACAGTCTTTCAGAGGCCAGCACCTTCATAGAGGTGATAGAAAAACGGCAGGGACTCAAGGTAGCCTGCTTGGAGGAAATAGCCTTTAAGCAGGGATGGATAACAGCCGAGAACCTCAAAGAGCTGGCCAAACCTATGCTGAAGAACGGCTACGGAAAGTATTTGCAGCAATTGGCAGAGGAAAATCTGACCAAGTAGCCCATCACCCACCACACGATATTAACAAAAAAGATAATACACCTATCTAAGAATGGAAGAAATAAAGAGAAAGGGTACAGCAGCCGAGAATGCCAAAGAGGAGCTCGAAGAAGGTAAGGCGTCATTCGACTTTACCACCATCTATACCATTCTGGTGCTCAACTGGAAGTGGTATGTACTGTCGCTTATCATCTTTCTGGGCCTGGCAGCCATCTATCTGCGCTATACCACGCCCATTTATCAGACATCTGCCAAGATTCTTATCAAGGACAACAACGGCAACGGCGGAGGCAGCTCACTGAAAAACTCACAGAGCCTCGGACTGATAACCAACTCTAATGGTCTTGACAATGAGATTGAGATACTGCAATCGCACTCACTGGCCGAGGAGGCAGTGAGGGATTTGAAGCTATACGTAACTTATTCAACCAAAGGCCGTGTGAACGACAGGTTGCTTTATAAGACTCAACCGCTCAACGTAGACATCGACCCGCTGCACCGCGAGAAGCTCAACTGCTCTATTTCGCTCACCATCACACGCACCAGCAACGGCTACGACGTGAAAGGCATCTACTCGGTGCCCACAGCCGACAATATGTGTGAAGGGCCCTTCTCACTCAACCGAACCCTAACGAGCCTGCCGGCTACAATATACACACGGGCCGGAAACATCAGCATAGACGATAACAACGTGGCACAGCAAATGGAAAACGGCGAGGTGCTCAACGTGAACATTGTGTCGCCACGCATGGCATGCCAAAAATATGCTGGTGAACTGTCGGTAGCGGCTGACAAGACGGCATCATCCATTGCCCTGCTCTCTATGACAGACGAGTCGGCAGCACGCTCTATGGATTATCTCAAGCAGCTCGTGGTGGTATATAACCGCCAGGCCAACGATGACAAGAACGAGATAGCCAAACGAACAGAAGAATTTATCAATGGTCGTTTGAACAAGATCAACGCCGAACTGGGAAAGACAGAAGGCGAACTGCAAAACTATAAGGAAGCCAACGGGATGGTGCAACTCGACATGAACGCCGGCAGCAGCTTCCAGAACCAGAACCAGTACGAGCAGCAACTGGCTCAACAGGAAACGCAGATTGAGCTGCTCAACAACATAGCCGATTTCATGAAGCAGTCGGGACGCCGCTTCCAGGTACTGCCGTCTAATGTAGGCCTGCAAGATCAGAGCTCAACAAATCTCATCAACAAATACAACGAGTTGGTACTTGAGCGCAACAGACTCTTGCGCAGCGCCTCTGAGAACTCGCCGGTTGTAGAACCTATCACCGACCAGCTACGCGACTTGAACGTCAACATCAGGCGCGCCATAGACCAAGCACGCAAGAGCCTGCTCATACAGCGTGACGCTATTGCGGCACAATATGAGAAGTATAATGCTCAGGTAGCCCAGACTCCTAGACAAGAGAGGCAAATGAACCAGATGGGACGCCAGCAGGAAGTAAAGTCGGGCCTCTATCTGATGCTCTTGCAAAAGCGTGAGGAAAACAGCATATCACTGGCTGCAACAGCCGACAAGGGCAAGCTGATAGACGATCCGCAGTATGGCGGACAGGTAAGCCCCAAGAAGAGCATGGTGTATGGCATTGCTTTGGCCGTGGCTTTGCTGCTGCCGTCGCTCATATTCTTCCTCATGCAGTTCTTCAGATATAAGATAGAAGGTCACGACGACGTGGCTAAGCTCACCAAACTGCCCATTCTGGCGGATGTGGCCGTGGCCAGCGAGACCGCCAAGACAAAGGCCGACATCGTGGTGCATGAGAATGTGAACAACCAAATGGAGGAAATCTACCGCTCCATGCGAACCAACTTGCAGTTCATGCTCAAGGAGGGTGAGAATACGGTTATGTTCACTTCTACCACATCAGGTGAGGGAAAGACATTCAACTGTGCCAACCTTGCCGTGTCGTTCGCACTGCTTGGAAAGAAAGTATTGCTTGTAGGACTTGACATTCGTAAGCCCCGTCTGGCCGAACTCTTCGAGATTCCCGACCATCATCACGGCATCACGCCCCTGCTGCTGAAGGAGAATCCTTCGCAAGAAGAAGTGAACGAGCAGATATTGTCCTCAGGCATCAACAGTAATCTAGACCTGCTCATGGCCGGACCTATACCGCCCAACCCCACCGAGCTCATCGCCCGGCCGTCGCTCGACAAGATTTTCAACTTGCTCAAGACAGAGTATGACTATATATTGATAGACACCGCGCCCGTTGGTCTGGTTACCGATACCCTGGAAGTGGGTCGTGTGGCCAACGCTACGGTCTATGTGTGCCGTGCCGACTATACCGAGAAGTCAAGCTTCGAACTTATCAACGAGCTGTCAAAAGAAAAGAAGTTGCCCAATATGAGCATCGTCATCAATGGCATAGACATGTCGAAGAAGAAGTATGGCTACTATTATGGCTATGGCAAATATGGCAAGTATGGTCGCTACGGTCACTACGGCCATTATGGCAGTTATGGCAGTTACGGAAGCTACGGCCGTTATGGCAACTACAGCTCCAGCCACTATGGCAACCCCAAAGACAATTCAGTGAAACGATAATTCGGCACAAGCCGCTAGTAAGGAGAAAGAAAGTCACAGCCCAGGCCAGGGTGCTTTCTCTCTCCTTATATATATAATAAGGTAAGAAGATTAATAAAAGACAAGATGATAATAGCTGTTGATTTTGACGGAACAATAGTAGAACACAGATACCCCAAGATAGGCGACGAGCTGCCTTTTGCTACAGAAACGCTCAAAATGCTCATCAAAGACGGGCACAGGCTTATTCTCTGGAGCGTGAGAGAGGGCGAGTTGCTGCAAGAGGCTGTAGACTGGTGCCACCAAAGAGGCGTAGACTTTTATGCTGTAAACAAAGACTATCCTGAGGAAAACGGCACCACCAACAACAATCACTTCTCACGCAAGATTAAGGCCGACATATTTATAGACGACCGAAATATGGGCGGACTGCCTGATTGGGGAGAGATTTATCAGATGATAAGCCATCATCAGACGTGGCGCGAGCGCATAGCCGAGGCTTATCATCGCGATCTGGGACAAGAAAGACAACCCAAGAAGAAGCATTGGTGGTCTAGAGGCTAATGCTCTCCTTAGATATGAGGGGCTTCATCTCCTTTCTTCTTCAAGCAAGAGGTACGGAGATGAAGCCTTATTTGTTTATATACTCCATGAGCAGGTCGGTGGCTTTCTGCGTGCTGTAGGGCGTAATGTCAAGGCACAAGTCATAGTTAGTGGCATCGTTCCACGTCTTGCCCGTCATGTCTTTGGTGTATATCTCCCTGCCATAGTCATGCTCTTCCATCATCTGCCTGGCCTTACGCTCATCCGTGTTATATATCTGCATGATACGCTTCAGGCGTGCTTGTCGGTCGGCATGAAGAAAAATTCTTACCGTGTTGGGCGTATCGGCAAAGAGGTAGAAGCCGCAACGCCCTATCACCACACAACTTTCATGGCGCGCTATAGCCTTTATCTCAGCAGCCTGAGCGTTGAACATCTGCCTGGAAGTGAGCTCGCGCTCGTTGCCGGAGTAAGTAGTTGAGTCGGCAAAAGCCCTGTAGAACACTGCAAAGTCATCCCACCACGATGGCCGTTTCTCATCCAGCCTGGCCGCTTTTTCCGGTGTTATGCGCAGTTTCTCAGCCACTGCCGTGAGTATCTGCTTGTCAATAAGCTTCACTCCCAGCCTTTTGGCTACCTCCTCTCCTATCTCGTGTCCTCCCGTACCAAACTGCCGGGCAATGGTAATCACAAATTTCTTGCTCTTGTCCATGGTATAACCCTTCATGTTATGTGTTACAAAAATATGCAATTTTATCGTTAACTACAAATTTTTTGCACCGTTCTTTTCTCTCTTCCCCATCTTTTCTCTCTTCCTCAACAGCCCCACCGGGGCGCCGAAGCCCCTCTGTTGCCCACATTTCTAATATAAGTTTGCTAATATGCCGTTTTTTTTGTATGTTTGCACAACAATTTAAAGCATTAAATAATCAATAGATATGAAGGTAGGTGATAAGGTAAGATTTCTAAGTGATATAGGTGGCGGCCGCATTTCCGGCTTTCAAGGCAAAAACATTGTTCTCGTTGAAGATGCCGACGGTTTCGAAATACCCACGCCCATTAATGAGGTGGTGGTTGTAGAAGATGACGACTACAGCACCCGCAAGGTGATAGAAACGCGCTCAAAGGCCCAGGAAATCCATGAGCCCGATGATCGTTCCATCAAAGCCAAGCTTCAGGGAAGTGCCCAACCCGATGAGCCGGAAGAAGCCGACGAGGCTGAGCAAGAGACAAAAGACGATCCTTCGGTTAACTTTACGCCCAAGCCTCAGGAGCGAAAAGGCGGCGACAAACTGTCGTTCTATTTGGCTTTTGTGCCCGTAGACGACAATATGATAACCAACACGCAGTTTGATGCCTATGTCATCAACGACAGCAACTATTTCATTTCCTATGTTTGGCTCACAGCTGAAGATGCCTCATGGACGGTGTTTGCCCAGGGAACGGCAGAGCCCAACACCAAGTTGCGCATTGAAACCTTTGGCCGAGAGCAGCTCAACTCTATGATACGCACGTGCGTGCAGCTCTTTGCCTTTAAGCGCGATAAGTCGTTCTTGCTCAAGCCCGCAGTGGATGTACAGGTGAGAATAGACGCGGTGAAGTTCTTCAAGCCCCGCTCGTTCCAAGCCAACGACTTCTTTGAGAAGCATGCCCTGCTCTATCCCATCATAGAGAACGACCGACCCGTGCGGCCACTTGTCATCAATGCGAGCCAACTCAAGCAAGAGCTCTACGCCCATGAACCTGCCAAACAGAAGGCCGATGTGGCCCCTGCGCGCACTCCCGAAGCGCTCGTTAAGCGCTATGACAACAACCAAAGCAAGAGCCATAAGATAAAAAAGGTGCTGCGCGACGATAAGTTGGTCATCGACCTCCATGCCTCTGAGCTGCTCGACTCTACTGTAGGAATGAGCTCGGCCGACATTCTTGACTATCAGATGCAAACCTTCAGGCGCGTGCTCGAAGAAAACAAAGACAAGAAAGGGCAGAAAATAGTGTTCATACATGGCAAGGGCGAGGGCGTGTTGCGCCATGCCATCATCCACGAACTCAACTATCGCTACAAGCAATATCCCTATCAAGATGCCTCCTTCCAAGAATATGGCTACGGAGCCACACAGGTAACCATCAAGTAAAAGCGCTAAAACAATTATCCGTCATGAAATATGGATTTGTAAAAGTGGCCGCCGCGATACCCCAAGTAAGGGTGGCTAACCCCGAATACAACTGTGGAGAGATACTACGTCTCACCCTCGAGGCATCTGATAAGGGTGCCGAAATCATCGTCTTTCCCGAACTTTCCGTAACCGGCTATACGTGTCAGGACCTCTTCAGGCAGCAAACGCTGCTTCAAGGGGCAGAGTCTGGCGTGGCCAGCCTGCTGGAGGGCACATGCCAGACAGACATTATAGCCATAGTAGGAGTGCCGGTGGCGGTGGGTCCGCTGCTGCTCAACTGCGCCCTGGTCATGCAGCATGGCGCCATATTGGGCATCGTGCCCAAGACCTATCTGCCCAACTACAGCGAGTTTTATGAAAAGAGATGGTTTGCGTCGGCCTCCGACTTGCAGGCCGAAACCATTCGCTATGCCGGGCAAGAAGTGCTCATGTCGCCGCAGCTGCACCTCTTCACCACAGCCTATGGCGTGAAGTTTGGCATTGAGCTGTGCGAAGATGTGTGGGCACCCCTGCCTCCCAGCAACCGTTTGGCACTGGCCGGAGCCGACATTATATTCAATCTCTCTGCATCAGACGAACTCATTGGCAAGCACAACTACCTTCTTTCGCTGCTGGCTCAACAGTCTGCGCGCACCATCTGCGGATATGTTTACAGCGGCTGTGGATTCGGAGAGAGCACGCAAGACGTGGTTTACGGCGGCAATGCCCTCATCTACGAGAACGGTCAGCTGCTGGCCTCTTCAGCCCGGTTCAGCCTGAAAGAGCAGCTCGTCATGCAGCAGATAGACGTTGAGCGGTTGCGTGCCGAGCGACGCAACAACTCTACTTATGCCGCCGTACAGCGACTCATGGCAGCCGACGCGAGCCACTACCTGCACATTGCCGCCCCTCATCGCATGGAGGAGGCCGACTCTTGGCGCCTCATACGCAAGGTAAACCCGCACCCCTTCATCCCCACACAGGGCGACATGCAACAGTCTTGCGAAGAGATATTCAACATTCAGGTGTGCGGATTGGCCAAGCGCCTTGTTCACACCCACTGCAAGACGGTGGTGCTGGGCATCAGTGGCGGGCTCGACTCAACGCTTGCCCTGCTGGTTTGCGTGCGTACCTTCGACCGCCTGGGCCTGGACCGCAAGGGCATCGTGGGGGTTACGATGCCGGGATTCGGCACTACGGGCCGCACCTATCACAATGCTGTGGGCCTTATCAAGAGTCTTGGCGTCACGCTGCGCGAGATAAGCATCGCCGCTGCCGTGACACAGCACTTTCAAGACATAGGGCATGACGGCAAGACGTATGACGTTACTTACGAAAACTCACAGGCTCGCGAGCGCACGCAGATACTCATGGACCTGAGCAACCAGCTGGGCGGACTCGTCATAGGCACGGGCGACCTCTCCGAACTGGCCTTGGGATGGTGCACTTATAACGGCGACCACATGAGCATGTATGGCGTCAACGTGAGCATACCCAAGACGCTTATACGTCATCTGGTGAGATATGTAGCCGAAACAGAGCCCACTCAGGCTGCTGACGGCACACGGACGGCACGCGAGATATTGCTCGACATCATCGACACACCTATCTCGCCCGAGCTCACCCCGGCCGACAGCAAGGGCAACATCAAGCAAAAGACCGAAGACTTGGTGGGTCCTTACGAGCTGCACGACTTCTTTCTCTATTACATTCTGCGCTTCGGCTTCAGCCCAGACAAGCTGCTCATGCTGGCCAAATGCGCCTTTCAGGGTGACGACAATCTGGTTGCGGGGCGTGGCAGCTATGACGATGCCACCATTCTGCATTGGCTTCGCACCTTCTTCAGGCGCTTCTTCTCTCAGCAGTTCAAGCGTTCGTGCTTGCCCGACGGGCCTAAGGTGGGCAGCGTGAGCCTCTCACCACGCGGCGACTGGCGTATGCCGAGCGATGCCGACGCGGCTTTGTGGCTCAAAAAGGTAGACTATCTGTCATGACGCGGTTGCTCTACATCATCATTCTGCTGACTCTCACACTGCAAGGACAGGCTCAGTCATGGCAAGAAAGCCCCATCACCATAGCCTCTCTCTTGCAGTATGAGCAGTCGAAGGCACGCTCAGGCGAAGCCTTTGCCCCCTTCTCGCAATATGGCTTCAAGCGCATATATGCCACAGAGGTGCTCTCCTCTGACGACACACGGCGGCTTTGGGGCTATCATGTGGGGGCTAATCTCGACTTCGATAAGGACAAAGACCCGCTGTATAAGCTCTTTGCCTTGCGCACCATGGGCTCCATGGCCGTCATAGACGACGTGACTAGTCGGGGAAAGTGCCGCGTCATCTTCTGGAGCAAACGGCTCTACCATCGATTTGAAGGCGAACTGGAGCAGCTGCACTTTGAGCTTGCCACCAATAAACATACCAATAAGCTGCTCTTCACACGTGCCGAGACTTCCGTGCGTGTGGTTGTTACCATCACGCCCGACCTTTATCTCATGGACATCGAGCCCACGCCACAGGCCGGAAACATAAAGACCAGGAAGCCCTAAGGTTGCTTTTTTAATCAGATTGAGACGTTTTCGGCAAAATAATGGGTATCAAAACGCAAATTGAAAAGAGATTTTAGCGGGCTACATGACCGATTTTGCCCGATGTCTTGAAGCCTATAGATGCAGGAGACGGGCGAAACGGCATAGGCGCTTAGACAGTTTACCTCATTTAACTAATTCATAGAACCAGCCTTAACATTTTTCTTGCCTTAGGGTTCACGCATGATGAGCACCTAAGACGCATGGCCTGACATTTTCCTTTCATTTTGTCAAGAGCGTAAGATGCATCATTTGGCATTTCAAAATAGGCACTTTCGACTTGCAAAAAGCATGGTTTTAAGCTGCAAAAAGGCCTATTTTGAAACGCCATCTCATTACTATTGCCAACTGATTGACTATCAGAGCCTTGTAGGAACACGTAAAAAAGACTCGTCCAGGCGGGCTATGAAGAGAGGCACAGCGGGGCTTCTGACGTGCCTTTTTGTGTGATTTTAAAATATAAAAGGGAGATTATCATGCAGAAATAAATAATTTTCTTAACTTTGCACTACTATTCGTCAGCATCTCAACGCTCACACCTGCCTGGCTCTTTGTCATGGCCGCTATACATAAACGTGACC
>DLDC01000056.1:12507-15355 GCA_002480935.1 Prevotella sp. UBA7782
CATGTCGGGCATCTTTGCTGTGCGCAAACATGCCGGCTGGGGCGCATGCCTGATGATTTCGGGACAGGAAACTGTTAAAATGAGCGACACGAAAATTGAGAAAGAGAGATTAAAGGACATTACTTCACATTTAAAAATTATCATTTATGAGAAAAACTTTACTTCTTATGGCAAGCCTGTTGTGCGGTTTAGGAGCCGGCGCGCAAACCTATTCCATACGTCAGGCCACAGTAAGCAACGGACCTAAGCCCATGGTTCAGCGCACCACTTCGCTCAAGAAGGTGGCCGGCTCGCACGTTCTGCCCGGCAAGCTGTCGCTGAGCAAGGCGGCCACATCAGACGCCCCCATCACCACAACGCCCGAGGGACGCTTGGTAGACAATATGTATGTCAGCTCATCAGCTTACGGAATGGGCTACGGCAGCATATACAGTCTGCAGGTAGACGGTGGTCTGGGAGCTGTGGTAGAGGGCACCGACGGCGCCGTTTACGTGCAGAACCCCATCTCGCAGGCTTATGTGTGGGCCTTGGGCAAGCCTTGGATTAAATGTGACAAGGCCAAAGGCGACACCCTGGTGATGGCTACTCCGCAACCCTATTGCATCGATGGCGGCGACACTTATTATATACAGAGGCTGAAACTGTCGGCTGACAGCACCACGTATGTAACAGACTCGGCCAACACCAACATTCGCTTTGTGTGGCGCAACGACACGCTACGCCAGATAGACGACTGCTATGCAGGCCTTGTAAGTGCCGACGGCTCATGGTTTTATATGGGCGACAACGACATGCTCTTCACCGTAAACCCAGACAAACCGGCCTCGCTGCCAGGCGCAGAGCTGGAGGCTACAACGCTGGAGATGAGCTATCTGTCTGACCCTAGCGACTTCTCTAAAACCTCAAAGACCAACGTAACGATGTATGCGCAAAGCAATGACGATGAGGATGAGGGCAGTACGCCTCCTACGGAGGTGTATCTCACCCATCTGGAGTCGGCCTTGCCCAACGTGCCCATCAAATGTTCGATAACCAACCTGGAGGGCGATGGCGCGCTAGAGATAGCCGGCCGACAGTATCTGGGCGTAGACGAGAACTACAACTCGCACGTTTATGCCCTGCCCTGCAAGGCAAGGGTAGACTCAACGGGTGGCACGCCGTTCTTCAACTACGACATTCTGCCATCCATCAAGATTGCGCAGCCAGACGAAGACAATGATACCATCAAGGCCGATTATCCCTCGTCGTTGGTCATCAACTGCGGCAAGAACCGCCTATATACCATCAACGAGTATGTAGCGCCCAAGTTTATCGAGAAGGTTTACAACGCTGCTGTGCCCGCCGACCCTGTGTTCAGCAAAGACATTAAGCACCTGTCACGCTTTGATGTGCTCTACTTCGACATCCCAACCGTTGATACGGAGGGCAAAGATCTGAATCCTAACGACCTGTATTATGAGATTTATTGTGACGGACAGCCTTACACGTTCACCACAACAGCTTATACGGGTCTTAGTACAGATATGACTGAGCTGCCATACGACTTTCAAGATAACAGCAACTACGACATCCTCTTCTCTGACGGCAGCGTAACCATCTACTTCTATAACCAGAATTATGACTCGGTGGGTGTGCAGAGCATCTATAAGGCCGGTGGCGTTGTAAACCGTTCTAACATCGTTTACAAGAAGAACCCTGCAAGCACAGGCATCTCTACGCCTAACGAGCAGGCAGAGAGCGTGCTTTCTGAGAGCTATTTCGACTTGCTTGGCCGGCAGTGCGCGACACAGCCTAAGGGCGTTTCCATCCGACGTATGGAGCTGGCAGACGGCAGTGTGCACATGGTGAAGGTGGCTCGCTGATGCTTCTTAGGCTTCGTCTTTAAGTTATAAAAGCCCATCCTGGCTGCAGGATGGGCTTTTCATATCTCTCTTGGGCTGTGGTTTCCCTGGCGGAACAGGGCATTCAGGGCACAAGGAGCATCACTTCTTATCGTCGGCATCATCGTCTTGATGCTCTTTTATCAGTTTCTCAACGTCCTTGGCCTCTTCTTCATTGCCTGTTTCTTGATAGGCCATAAAGAGGGGAATGGCCCAATCCAGCTTACGGCGATGCGGATCGAGCCTGCGCAACTTCTCCAGATAGTGCGCTGACTCCATGAACATGCCTCTCACCTTAAGGCTGTCTGCCGTCGTCAGCTTGCCATTGTTGTTGTGCTTGGCCAGCTCTCTGCGCTCCATAGCCATGCGGTTGAGCGCCACGCCAATGTTGTATAAAATGGGTATCATGTCAGGTTTCAGCTTGTCGGCCTGCTTATAAGCGTCGGCAGCCTCCTCCCATCGTTCGGCGTGCATGGCTATCTCACCCTTCAATATCCATGTCTTGTAACGGTCGGGATGGTTCAACAGAAGCGTATCTACAAAGTTTTCGAGTTTGGCACGCTGCTCCGGGTTCTCAAAAAAGCGCATCAGCCACGCCAAATAAGTCTCGTTGGTGGGGTCACTCTCATACAGTTGGCTGATAACCTTGAGATAATTGGCCGAGTCGGTGGCCGTCTTCATCTGCGCGGCCATGCATTGTGCGATGACCTCAGCGGCTTGCTGGGCTGTTTCATCATCGCTCATGGCCATGCCGGCATATTGCATGGCCTGTGCGAAGTCTTTCTGCCTGAGGTATATCTGGGCCAGATAGTAGGCTGCTATACATGTTTCGTCGGTACGGCCCTTCATCAAATGCGAAGCGGCAGCCTTGATATAAAGTTGCAATGAGCTGATAGCCTCAGCTTGCAATGAATGGTTGTCAAAGAAGAGGGCCGCGTCTATGAGTTGCGGGGCTATGTGGTGCAGCC
>DLDC01000056.1:15416-17207 GCA_002480935.1 Prevotella sp. UBA7782
GAGCGAGTCACTCTTCATAGACAGCTCTACACATTGTATGGCCTGACGGTAGATGAAGGCCGAATCGTGAACGGTGGGATGCGTGAATTTCTCGTAAGCCAGCTCTGCCTGCTCGTTGAGAAGCTTGGCTTGCTTACTGCTGCTCTGTGCAGAGAGCCGCGCTGAAAAGATGATACTGAGGAGTGTAAATAAGAGGATTTTGTGCATAGACATTCATTAAAGTGAGAAAAAAAGGAGTACTGACACTGCTTGGTCAGTACTCCCTGTTATTTAAAGGCTTATTTTACGCCAGCGTCTTGAGCAGCCTCTACAGTCTTAGGATCGTTCTCTCCGTAAACAAAGTAGTAGGCATTGTAGAGAGCGTAAGCCCAAGAAGACTTATACTGATAAGTTTTGTCGAGGCTCTTGGCGGTTTCCAAGTAGCCGATGGCCTTCTTGTAAGCGTCTACAAACTGCTGTTTGGCAGCGGGAGCGATGGCACCCTTAATCTTGTTGATGCGCTCCTGAATCTTCTGGATGTAGCATGTGCCGATGGCAGCATTGATAGATACCTTGCGATCTTCGGGAGCCTTGGCCAGTGCTTTGTCCAAGTCGGTGATGGCTTCATCCCAGTTGTTAGCCCTCATAGCCATGTCGCCGCTCAACGTAAGTGCAGTGAAGTTGTCCGGATCAGCAGCCAGACGGTCGCTGATGAGCTGTTTTGCCTCTGCCGTCATGTTGAGTTGCTCTTCCGTAAGCACCAGCATGTTGAGCAGATCGTCGTTGGTCTTCTCGTTGGCATACATGTCCTTCAGCTTCTGAACATAGCCAATAGAATCGGCATGGTTCTTGAGTTGCGCGCCCATAACAGCAAAAAGAAGGTTCTTGGCTTCCTTTTCGTGGTCCTTATCCAGCATAGCATACTTCACATACTTCTCTGCCTTGGCCCAGTCTTTGTTCTGATAAGCGTAGATACCTGCATAATATGCGATGTTGTTAAGGTTGGCATCCTTGCTCTTATCAAACTTTGCGAACATGGGATAGTCTGCACTTTCCACATACTCCGACAGATATTTGTAGGCGTTGGCGTCATCTTTTATGCCCTGATAGTAAACACCTCCGTTGATGAGATTGCCACGCTGATTGTAGAGAGCGTCGGCAACGGAAGCAAACTTAGGCTTCACTTTGCCCTTGGCATTGGGCATGTTGTCATACTTGTAGCACTCCTGAGCTGCGCTGAAAGCCTGACCTATAGCCTCGTAGAGAGCCTTCTCGTCTACCTGCTTGGTGCCTTTCTTGCCCATCTGCTCGGCAGTCTGGTTTTCAAGCTGCACACCCTCTTCCTTGTTTGCGGTGGCAAGTGCCAGCTCATACAGGTGGTTGTAGGCTTTAGCCTTCTCGGCATTGTCGGTCAGTTGGCTTAGGTTTGACTTTACAAGGTTCTCTGCTTCAGCGTAAGTAGAGGCCTTGAGGATTGCTTTAAGTGGTTCGCTGTCTCCAGCAAACACGGCAGATGTACCTAGTAGCATCATTGCCGCAATCATTAATTTTCTCATTTTCTATTGTTACATTAAAGGTTTATGTTTCATTATTCGTTAAGTTTTTTACTCGAAGGGCAATGGTTCGTTGTCGTCGCCACCTTGTTCTGAGCCTTCAGTGTCAGCGGTTTCTCCTGCTTCGGGCTTGCTTGCCGCGTTGTCTTCGAGCGTATTCTTGATGGTGTCTGAGTTCTTCTGCCACTGCGCACGGCTCTCTTCTTCCACACGACTTTCAAGCTCAGCGCTCATCACCTTGCACACGCTGGCTATCACA
>DLDC01000205.1 GCA_002480935.1 Prevotella sp. UBA7782
CCATAGGTGAAGTCGGGTACGGGGTTGTAAATCCATGTCTGATCGGCGTCTGTAATCTTCTTGTCGCCATTCAAGTCACTGTATTTCAGGCCGCCCAAGCGTGCGTTGGGTTGTCCGGAAGCATCCACTTCTTCTTGTGTTCTGTACAGTCCGTCAACCACATAACCCACGATAGAGCCGTAAGGCTTCTTGGCCTCCACCAGGTTCTGGGTGGTTGTGTGAGCGTAAGCACCCGTTGTTGAAGAAGGCAGATAGGTCACTTTGTTTCTGAAGAAGCTCAGGTTGCCGTTTACGTCGATGCCTAATCCGCATTCAAGATTCTTGCGGAAGCCCAGCGCAAACTCCATACCCCAGTTGCGGAGTGATGGTCCGTTCTGCCATTGGTTGCCACCTTCGCCGGTAGCACCGAGGAAAGCGGGGTTGATGAGCATGTCTTTTACATTCTTGATATAGGCATCAATCGAGCCGTAGAGCATGTTTCTGAACAGCGAGTAGTCTAAACCGATGTTGTATTGTGTGGCCGACTCCCATTTAAGATGTGGGTTGGCCAGCTGAATGGCGCGATAGCCTGAGGGGAAAGTGCCTGAGCCTTGCAGCGTGAGGTCGTAAGCTGTTGACGTAACGCGGTCTAGTCCGTAGTCAACGACATACAAACCAAACTGCGCGTTGTTGTCGATGGCCTGGTTACCTGTTTGTCCCCATGACAGACGAAGCTTGGCATCGTCGAGCCAGTTGAGGTTTAAGAGCTGTGAGAAGCGGAAGCCCAGAGATGCGGCAGGGAAGGTACCCCAGCGGTTTTCCTTACCAAATCGTGACGAGCCATCCTCTCTCAGCGTGAACGAAGCGAGCAGCAGGTCGCGCCAGTTATAGTCTATCTTGCCGAAGAACGAGGCCAGACGGTAGCCCACCTTGGCACCGCTGTTGCTCATAGTGCCCGTTGCGGCGTTAGGCCACATATAGTCTACGGTTTCGAGCGCGTAGCCCTCAGAGTAGGCAGAGAAGTCTATGACGCTCTGCTTGGATATTTCGCTACCCAGCAAAACGCTCAGATGATGGTCGGTGGCAATGTCTGTTTTATACGTAGCTGTGTTAGACCACACCCAGTTAGTCTCGTTGTTGTTAGACAGGGTGGTCTTGGCTATGTTGTTGCGCACCACGTCTGAGTTGTAGGTATGTACGAGCCCGTTGATGAACGAGGTCTTGAAGTCGAGTCCGAAGTTTGACCTGAGGGTCAGACCCTTTACCGGACGGAGTTCAACAAAGGCGTTTCCGAATATTCTCCAGTAGTCCAGATGGTTGTCTCTGTTGTCATATTGCTCTCTGGCGGGGTTCTCTCTGTCTGACATTGAGCCTACAGGACCGGCGAATGTGGTGCCGTCGGCCTCATAAACGGGCACGATAGGCGGCATCTTGAGGGCATTCTCCATAGGATGACAGTCTACTTGCGTAGAGTAAGTAACAGCCAGGTTCTCGCCCACGGTGAGTATCTTGTTGAGGTTCCACGATGTGTTGAGCCTGGCGGAGAGGTTCTTGAAGTAGGTGTATTTCAGAATACCGTCAGCGTCTTTATAGCCTACAGAGAACATGGCGCTGTGCTTGTCGTTGGCATGAGAGAGCGACAAGTCGTAGTTTTGTGTAAATCCTGTGTGCGAAATAGCGTCTACCCAGTCGGTGTCAGAGAAGGGCATGGTCTGCCTCTGGTTGATAAATCCGTTGTAAAGTCCACCTGCCGTATAGTCTACATATTCGTTTGTGGCGGGGTTGAACACTCTGATGGGCAGACCGGAAGCAGCGTTCAGGTTTACGCCGTAGTTGCTTGCGTAGGCCACGGGGTCTAGTCCGTCGTTCAGAGCAGCCTGAGCCAATGCCGTGAGATATTGCGAAGAGTTGCACACCTTCATCTTCGACTGGTTGGTATAGAACTGCGCTGTGAGGTTAGATGAGAAGTTAGCCGAAATCTTATCGCCTTTCTTACCCTTCTTTGTGGTGATGATGATGACACCATTAGATGCTCTTGAACCGTATATGCTGGCCGAGGCGGCATCCTTAAGCACCTGCATACTCTCGATGTCGTTCATGTTGAGCGAGTTGAGAGCCATGTTTGTAGGCACACCATCTATAATATAAAGAGGGTCTTGTGATGAGTTGAACGAGCCGATACCACGTATTCTCACCGTACCGGTGCCTATAGGCGAGCCGTCTGTGGTAATCGACATGCCGGGCACCTTGCCTTGCAAGGCTCGCATGGGGTCTGGATCAGACGATGTCTGCAAGTCCTTGGTGTTCACCACGGCTACAGAACCGGTGAGGTCGGCCTTGCGCTGCGTGGTATAACCTGTTACCACCACTTCGTTAAGCTCTTTGGCATTTTCCTTCATGTGGATGGTCATGCCGTCGGATGCTTTTACCTGCATGGTGGAATAGCCAATGTAGCTAATAGAGAGTGTTGTTCCTGCTGGGGCGCTAATAGAGAATTTGCCGTCCAAGTCGGTCACGGCACCTGCCTTTTCGCCCTGAACCATGATGGTTGCACCAATGATAGGCTCGTTGTTTTCGTCGGTCACCGTGCCATGGAGCAAGCCATTCTGTGCCCATGAGGCCGATGTCACTGTGACAAGAGCCATACTGAGCAATGCTTTTCTAAAATGTTCCATTCGTAATGAATTTAAGTTATAAAGTGTAATAGTAGGCTTTCGTTTAGATAACCTGGTGCAAAGATAAGTCGTAATTTGACTTATATCAACCAAAATTTCGTTCAGACAGTATAAAATTTGATACATGCAACAATTCTTATATATATAGTTTAGAATGTAGGTGTAGCTTAGGTTCCTCGATTGATTCAGACAAGTGATGGTGTGCGCAGATTGTTTTAATATTGTTGCATGTGGGGAATAATCATAATTGAAACTCATTTCTTAGCAGGCATGTATTGTCATGTTCCTATTGCTATGTCAGGTTATCCAGTCTTGTCAATGCCATTTTTTTTGCATGCAAACATGTATTGATGTTCAGAATGTGCCGGCTTAGGGTTGTGGTTAAGTGCTTTGGGCAAGCGTTGGGGTGATTTGTGATTACTGAGGGCACTACCTGTCAGACGGGCAAGGAGCTTTTCTTCATGCTTCCTGATGCTCATTGGGCCAGATTATCGGTGTCTTCTTCTGTATCATTATGGTTTCTTATTTCGGTGGGATACTTGCCAAATTGTTTCTTGAAGCACGAAGAGAAATAGCCGGGTGTGCCAAAGCCCACTTCATATGCTACCTCGGCTACGGTATGGTCTGTTCTTAGCAAGAGGTTATATGCCTTTTGCAGTCGCATCTGTCTGAGCAGTTCTACGGGCGAAAGGCCTGTAAGAGCCTTCACCTTACGGTATAATTGTACGCGGCTGATGCCCATGTCGGCCCCCAGGTCGTCCATCTTGAGTTGGGCATTGCCCATGTTTTTCTTTACCGACTGGCGCAGGGCATTCATAAACTGCATGTCTGGCGGGCTCAGCCTCTCTTCTTCCTCACTGTCTTTGTGCGTATGGTCAGCATCTGTAGTGTTGCCATAAGCAAGCTTCAACTTTCTGCGGTTGCTCAGCAAGCTCTCTATCTGAGCCAACAACACGTTAGCGTTGAATGGCTTTGTGAGATACGCGTCAGCGCCCTTGTTCAGCCCTTCAGCGAGCTGGTTCTCCGAGCTGCGCGCCGTAAGCAGTATCACCGGTATGTGACTGGTGAGCGGATCAGACTTTATGCGGGCGCAAAACGTCAGACCGTTCATCACAGGCATCATAACGTCGGTGAGTATCAGGTCGGGCAAACTCTCTTGTGCTAGCTTCAGTCCGCTCTTTCCGTCGGGTGCCTCGAGCACATAATACAGGTCTATGAGCAATGACCTTACGTAATGGCGCATATCTTCGTTGTCGTCTACCACGAGCACGGTGGCCAGCTCGGTGCCTCGTTCGCGCAGCACCAGTGCCCGTTGCCCGTCCTGCACAGCCTTACGACTGATTTCTGTAGCCTTGTCGGCCGCCACGTTGTCGGCCTGCATACGGTGCATCTCCTGCTGAAAATGCAGCACGTCAGAAATCTGTGTGGCCAGCTGATGGGCATTGCGCAGGGCGATGTCTAGCAGCTGCCGGTCTGACTCTTTGATGGAGTTACTCTCTGAGAGTTTGCGCAAAGGTCCGTCTATGAGGGTGAGCGGGGTGCGCAGCTGGTGGCTGGCGTTGGTGTAGAAGCGTGTTTGCTCCTTGCTCATCTCCTTCATCCGGCGGTTGGCGCGGCGTATGGCCACGATGGATCGCCAAGCCAGCAACACGGTCATGAGCAGCAGTATGGCCACCACGATGGCCACGAAGATCACGGTGCGTTGGGCATGGTATAGTCCGAGGTAGTTCTCAAGCTTGTTTTGTATGGTGATGAGATATTTGTTTTGCTTCATCAGCGCATGGCTGTTAAGGGCTATATCCTCTACGTTTCCGGGTGTAACAACATAGCCCTGCAGAATATTTTCGCGCTTATAGGGCTTGTGCTCTAATATCTTTATGGCCAGCTCTATCACTTCTTCGCCATGTGTGGGATAGATGTAACTGGCATCCAGCTTGCCTTGTTGTATAGCTTCTATGCCCTCACCAGGCAAGGCGTCGGTGCCAAGAAAGCGTATTTGTTTTTCTTTCTTCATCTCGCGTGCGGCTTTATAGGCTCCGAACGTGGCATTGTCGTTTTGGCAATATACCACGTCAAGAGGCTTTCCTGCTTTGAGCCACTGTTTGGTAACGTTGTATGATTGTTGTTCTGACCAATTGGTTTCCACATGATGGAAGTTTATGTCAGGATGTTTGGCCAGCACGCCCGAAAAGCCTATGTAGCGTTCGCGGTCTGGCGACATCACCAGTCGACCCGTAATTTCAAGCACAGAGGGCTTTCTTCCGGCTATATGCAGACTGTCTTTGCAAAGATTTACGGCATATTGGCCCATGGCCCGGCCTGCTTCTATGTTGTTTCCTCCTATAAACGCGGTGTAATGTTGCGATGATGTTTTCCTGTCAAAAAGTATCACAGGCACGCCCATGCGATAGGCCCGCTCTACGCAAGGCGATAGTGCGTTATACTCGTTGGGCGAGATAATCAGCAGATCTACGCCCGCGTTCAGTAAGCTGTCTATCTGCTTGCGTTGCAACGGTGTGCTGTTGTTGGCGTTGGCTATGCTTACCTTTACGTCGGTGTCGTAGAGGTGCTGTGCCGAGAGCATCTCGGTGTTGGCCTTTTCGCGCCATGGCCCGCCCACACATTGCGATACACCTATCTCATATTTATAGGTCTCTGAGGATGAACAGCCCCCCAAAAGCAGGTTGAGGAGCAAAGCAAGTATGTAGATAATACTGATTTTGGCAGTTGGTTTAGGCATGTTGGTATGTTTCAAATGATAGTGTGACATCCCTCTTCTGCTTCTCTGTCA
>DLDC01000188.1 GCA_002480935.1 Prevotella sp. UBA7782
TGGCACTGGCTCTCGGCTCATGCTCGGATGATTTCCTCAATGAAAAAATGGTCTCTACGATAACACAAGACTATTTTGAGACCGAACAGGGTCTAGACCAGCTCGTGGTGAGCACCTATAACGCCGAGCGTCTGCGCTATGGCTTCAACGAAGGAGGCTACCTCTTTGAGTTGGGACACGACTGCGGACTGGTTACGAACAACGCTGAGATAAACCGCTTCTCTACATCTGCCTACACATCTACCGGTCCGTGGAACTCCATAGCAGATTATGTGAACACCTTTATGGGCGTACAGTCGAAGCAGCAAAGCGGATTTATCATCAACTCCTACCCCGTCATCGACTGCTGTAACAAGGCCATCGGCCTGATAAGAAACAAGAGCGTGAGCGGGAAATACACCTCTGACCCGGCTTATGCGGCACAAAAACTGTCGGAAGCACTGTTCAACAGAGCTTATGCTTTGTATAGTCTGAACACCTTGCTGGGCGACATCTATGTGCCTACACAGAGCCTCACGTCACTGCCAAGCAACTTCAATTATAAGCGTGAACCCTCTGAGCAGCTCTGGAAAATGCTGATCAGCGACTTGAGATATGCTTATGAGAACCTGCCGCAGAAGTATGGCGATGCTGAATACGGACGCATCACGAAGGGTGCTGCCGCTCATTTCCTGGCTCGTTTGTATCTGGAGAGAGCACAGGGTGCACAATATGGCACTCCAGAATACGGACGCAACAGCGACGGGTCTATAGACAACTCGAACCCGAAGTCGTATTTGGGCATGCTCTACAAGGGCAATGTGTCTACCGACCTCGACTCTTGCATCTACTATGCCACACAAGTCATCAACTCAGGTGTGTATAAGCTGGAAGACAACTATGCCGATCTCTTCAAGTGTGGCGTAGGCGATTGGAGCAACGAAGGCAGCAAGGAGGTTATCCTCACCGCTTTGTTTGGTAACGGAACCGACAACTACCGTTACGGACAACGCACACTCTGCTACATGGGTGAGAACTATGTGAACGTGAACTGGGGCATACCAGACTATACATGGGAGTGCGACACCAAGTTGGGTGGCCCGTACATGAACGACGACTGGGGCTTCGACGTATTCACAGACAAGCTTAACGATGCACGCTATCAAGGCTCTTTCACTCTGGAGCGCACCTCCAGAATGCGCGGAGGCGGCACAGCATCGCCCGGAGCAGACGTAGAATACTATGCATACAACAGCGATAAGAACGAGACCTACACATGGACGGAGAAGCAGGCTGACTACTTCAACACCCACATCCTGCCCACCTACAAGCGTGAAAGCTGGGGAGGCAGAAGGGCTGTGGCCGGTGAACACAAGATTGGAACGGGCGACCTGGCCTACGCCTACATTGAGAACACCAAGGAAACAGCTATCGACGTGGATGAGGCTGACGCACAACCGTTTGTTTGCTTTGCCCGTTGGATGAAGAAAGACGGCAAATATTTCTACCGCCCTGTGCTGGTAGGAAAGGGAAAGAACTACTCTTTCGTAGATGCTAACGGCAATAGCGCTAACCATTATGGCTTGGAGCAACTGTCCAAGAGTGATGCCATGACCATCGGCGAGCCCGGTACGAGCAAGTATATCGACCCGAACCGCTCAAGTTACAACAGCATCTACGGCACCCGCGACATCTTTATCTTCCGCTTTGCAGAGACTTATCTGCTGCGTGCAGAGGCTGAAGGACGCAAAGGAAACTATCAGGCCGCCATCAACGACATCAATGTGCTGCGCCAACGTGCGGCTTTCAAGGCCGGGCAAAAGCGTGACGAGGTGCTCGCACGCCTCTATCCGGGACACGAAAAGCTGAGCACTGCCGAGCAGGAATATCCTTACGCATCAGCTGCCAACACCTATGATAAGATTAAGGTTGACGCATCTTACTGGGACGGAACGTCTGAGCACTCGCGTCTGGAGAACTATCCTCCAACGGCAAACACAGATGCCAAGAGATTCCTGGAGTTCATCCTCAACGAGTATAGCCGCGAATTCAACCAAGAGTTCGTTTACTATGAGGTGCTGCACCACAGCGGCTTGCAAGCCGAACGCATACAGTGGCACGACCAGCTGGCTGCCAATCCCAACAACACGACCTATAAATCAGGCTCTTGGGACACCAGCAGCAACCTCACAAGCACGTCAGGCCAGGACGGAAAGGCAAAGGGCTTCTTTGAGAACTACATGACCTTGAAGCCCTTCCCAATGGACTTCCTGAACCTCCTGACAGACGAAAACGGCAACGCCCTGTCGGCTGAGGCCAAGCAAGCATACCAAAACTATGGATATTAATGCTTGCCCGTGACTTGCATGACAGGCTGACCGGTTGAAATAAAGCTGTTGCGAAACAGCGTCATTTCAATATGTTAAGCAGTTTATTTGGCCAGTGGCAGAAGAGAACATGAGTCTCGCTGTCCACTGGCTTCTTTGTTTCCGACAACCACATGCTAACCCGCCACAGTAAATAGAAGCCCATGCCATAAGGCCATACCATGCTACACAGTCAATGCACCCAGCCCCTTCCTGCTGGCACACAAGCCAGCAGATTTTCAAAATAGGCCTTTTCAACTTTCAAAAATGCCTATTTTGCTGGCCGAAAGTGCCTATTTGGGCATGCAAAAAGCACTATTTCGCAAAACAGCCCCGAGCAAGAAGAATGTACGAGGCAGCGCGGACGGCGTGCAAGCAGCTGTTAAGTGAGAAGCCAAACAGAATGCCCGAGCCAGCTGACACGTGTCATTGCGCTCCGCACAGGCCCTTTACGGCTTGCCGGGCAAATAAATTCGGCCAGCATTTGCAGGGCTGATTATTTTTTCATACATTTGCAATCAAACAAACATCTGCATCACTATGTCTAACAAGCAAGACCCCGACAAAGGCAACAAAGAGCTATCTGACGCGCTCCGGGCAATGCACACACAGCTCGAATTGGCCAAAAGTAAGCTGAGCCTCTACCTAAACAAGAAGGCAGACATGTTGCGTCATGGTCTTGAAGGCACTGACGAATATGCCGAAATAGAGCAAAAGGCTGCCTCCTTGCAGGCTCTTATAGACAAGTGGCAATCCATTTATCAAGACCGATTACGACAGGTGGAAGAAGCTGAAACGGGTATACCCAAGCGCCGACGCAGGCATGCAGAAAAATAGAAACTACCTTAATTTAATAACATAAAAACTAAAATCATCATGGTACTATCAACAACTCCAACCTTTGAAGGGTCACCCATTAAGATTTACAAGGGTGTTGTCACAGGCGAAACCATTATTGGAGCCAACGCCTTAAGGGATATTTGCGCTAATTTTACCGACATTTTCGGAGGCCGCTCGAATAGTTATGAGAGCGTGCTTCGCGAGGCTAAGGAGACTGCAATGAACGAGATGGCCGAAATGGCTGAGGAGTTTGGGGGCAACGCAGTGGTAGGCATAGACTTTGATTATGAAACTGTAGGGCCGTCTGGTTCTATGCTCATGGTGTCGTGCAGCGGCACAGCAGTGGTCATCTAAACTTTCCTACCATCACAAACAGCCTCAACAGTTTGCAAATTCTCAGGTTTTTGCTCGCTTTTGTCGTCCTCTTCGTCTTGTCACTTGCACCGCTTCATGGGCAGCAATGCATCATTCGCGACTACGGAGAGGACGATGGCTTGGCACATTGGCACGTCACCAGTATGCTGCAAGACCGCTTTGGCATGTTGTGGTTTGGCACTTGGAACGGGCTGGAGCGCTTCGACGGTGAGACGTTCACCCTCTTTAAATCTCATGTCGGCGACCGTTGCGCGATGCCCAACGACCGCATTCGTGACATCAAACTGGGCAAAGACAACTGCATCTACTGCCGTAATGAGAACGAATGGTATCGATTCGACCCATCAACAGGTCTGTTCTCAACCGTGAGCAAGGCCGTGCAGCAGAAGCTGAAGACCCAGCCCAGACAGATGAACGCTACGCTCTGGAAACGCTACCCCGCCACCAAGGGCATGAAAGGCGTGAGTTTCTCCATGCTCGACAAGCAGGGAAACATCTGGCTTATCATACCAACGGGAATACGAAAGGTAAGTTTCTTGCGTCCAACCTTCAGTCGGCTATGGGCTAAGAGCGAAACACAGGTGAAGTGTATTTATCGAGATCGTGAGGGCAGAATATGGATTTCGACGAAAGAAGATGGCAGGGTGCGCGTCTACGACCGTGCTCTCCGCCCCTTGGGATACCTAACCGCAGATGGCAGAATCGCCCGACAGCCCGCTTCGTTTGGCCATGCCGTCTATTGTATCTATCAAGACCGCAAGGGCATCATGTGGTTAGGCACCAAGCCCGACGGCCTTTTCAGACTGCAAAAACGTGGCAACGGCTTCGCCATAACACGCTTTGTGAAGGGCAAACAGCCCAAGAGCCTCAACTGCAACACCGTTTACGACATCACTGAAGGGCCTGACGGCAAGCTCTGGTTGGCCACCTTCGGAGGCGGAATCAACATCATGACACATCAAAATGGCTCTGTGGCGTTTCTGAACAAAGACAATGGGCTTAGCGGATGGCCTAAGAGGATGAAAGAAAATCGTGTGCGCAAGCTGTTGTTCACACCCTCCGGCGTACTTGTTGCTGCCACCACAGAGGGCCTCATCACCCAAGAGAGGGGTCGAATGTTTGTGCTGCACGTGAAAGAACCCGGCAGACGAGCCAGTCTGAGCTGCAATGCCACGATGGATATTGCCCTAATGGGCAACAATAAACTATTTGTCAGCACGGAGAGCGGCGGCATTAATGAAGTAGAAATCAGCCCCGGACACACCACAAAACTATTCTTTCGCCATTTCAATACCCTTAACGGTCTGAACTCAGACATCACGCAAGGCCTGACCATTCAGGGGCAAACGCTGTGGATAACGGGCAGCAACCAAGTGCTGACGCTTGACATTCGTCACCTTAAGACAGCCTCGTATGGCACCAATTTCTGGGGAGAGGCACTCCGATTCTCCGATGCCCGGCCGCTCAAACTGGCTGACGGACGATGGCTGTTGGGCCTTCTGGATGGCGCTATGACCGTAAGCAACCGCCAGTTTGCCCGTAAAAGCTACGTACCACCCATCTATCTCACCAGCATAAGCATCAAGAATCAGCCCAATAACTATCATGTCAACCAGCTTAGAACGTTGGTTCTGAACCCCAACGAGCGTAGTCTGACTGTCAATTTCAAGGCTATAGACTATACGCCCAACGCCAACATACGCTATGCAACTAGGCTGGACAAGGATAAAGCCTGGCTTTTTTTAGACAACATACATGCCGCTTCGTTTCTCGACTTGCAGCCCGGCACCTACCGTTTGCACATCAAATCGACCGACGCACACGGCGAATGGTCGGGCAATGAGCGTGTGCTCACCATCGTGGTGAAGCCCCGTTTCACAGAGACGGTGTGGTTTCAACTCTTAATCGTGCTGATCATCGCCTTGCTGTTTGGTGCCGGTTGCTATACCTTTATATATATAAGGAGGATAAGAAAGAAGCAAAATGCCACGCTGAAAGCGTATCTCGACCTGCTCAGCAAGCAGGAGTGTGCTCATCAAAAGGCACAGCAGAGCGTGACTGAAGACGCAAAGTTAAGCCCCGAAGACGAAAAATTCATGGACAAGGTGATGGCTTACGTGGAGCGGGAGTTGGCCAACTCAGATGCCAATCTGGCGGATATGGCCTCCGCAACGGGCACAAGCCTCTCCGGACTCAATCGTAAGATGAAGTCGCTCGTAGGACTTACACCGGCTGAATTTCTTTTCGAGGCACGCATGAAGAAGGCTTGCGCCCTGCTCACTACCACCAGTATGCCCGTGAGCGACATCACTTGGCAGTGCGGATTTACCGACCCCAAATACTTCAGCAAGCGCTTTAAAGCATCAAAAGGTATGTCGCCAACTGATTACAGAATGGGTAGAAAAAGCTGAAATCCAGCCTTTTGAACTTTTTCTACCCCCTTATTGGCAGTTTTCTACCCCATTTCCTACCCTTTTTCTTGCTAATTTTGCGGCATAAAACNNAAACCTAAAAGATAAAAAAGCTACTATGCACAACTTAAAAACTAAAATCATCATCATGCTGATGGTGGCAGCAGCCGTTCTGCCTGCAACGGCCATCAAGGTGCACACCATTGGCGACTCTACCATGGCCAATTATGACGAAGACGCCACCGTGACAAGGGGCTGGGCGCAGTACCTGCAACAGTTTCTCACGGGCCTGACTGTCAACAACCGGGGTAAGAACGGGGCCAGTTCGAAGAGCTTCTATGAGGAAGCGGCCTATTGGAAGAGCGTCAAGAAGCAACTGCAACCGGGCGATTACGTCTTCATACAGTTCGCCCACAACGACGAAAAGAGCAACGGCATGGACGGAGACTCCGTAAAAGCCTACTACACAAAGACCGGCGATGCGGCCAAGGCGGCCACTACCGACTATCGGGGCACCACACCTTGGGGAACATATAAGGACTACCTGCGCAAGTACATCGCCGAGACGAGGGCGGCAGGATGCACTCCCGTACTGGTAAGTCCCATCTGCCGGATGTACTTTTCGGGCAATACCATCCGCCGAAATGGCCAGCACGACTTGGGAGACAACTTCAGCAAGCTCACCCCCAACGGCATAATGACGGGCCAAAGCCTGCCTGCCAGCAACGACAGCATGGACTACGTGGCCCAGATGAAGGCTATTGCCAAGGAGCAAGGCGTGGCTTTCCTCGACCTGACCGAAGCAACTCGCAAGCTGTTTCTGAGCTATGGCGACACAAAATGCCACGAATTGTTGAGCGACGGCAACGGCAGCACGCATCTCAACACTATGGGCGCTACGCTCATAGCGCGCCTTTGTGCCGAGCTGATGAGAGACAGTAACGTGCTGGCCGACCATGTTGCGCTGAGCAGCAAGCTGAGTGTAACCCCCGAACAAGGTGATATGGGCAAGGGATATAAAGGGCAGAAGCTCACCAAATCGTTTTCCCTGTCAGGCTTCAGCCTGCAACCGCAGAGCGGATTTATCTCTGTCTCAGCCTCAGACGGACTGCTTCTCTCGCACGGAAACACCGGTTGGAAAGACACATTGCAGGTGGCTTACACTGAGGGAACGTGCATCTCATCGTTTAATGTGCAGTGTTCGCTGAAACAAGAAGGAGACTTCAGCGGTCAGATTACCATTAAACAGAACAACCAAACCGTGGTTATACCCGTCACGGCCAGTGCGCTCTCACTTGAAGGTGGGCAAGACGTGACCGCCTACTGGCGCTTGGAGAAGGACGACAGCTACGTGCTGAACGGTCCGGCAACCGTTCTGCCGGAGTCATGGCAGGGCATGTACGTGCAGAGATACAGCAATCCGAACGCCAAAACCGTATGGCCGGAGTGGACAGGATATGATGCCACGCGCAAGACACAGCGCAATTTGATAGTTGGCGACACATGGCCGGAGGGCGAAATAGACGAGGTGTCTACCCGATACATAGAGTTCGGCATCACGCCGGCCTTGGGCACGAAGCTCAACATCGACTCTATCGGCATGTTTGTATGCGGTTGCGGAGGCAACGGAATGCGCTGCCACGTGAGCTACTCCACCCAACCCGACTTTGCCAACCAGCATCTCATCTTCTCACCTACTAAGATGCCGGCCAACAACATGCTGGAAGTATCAGCCAAGACGGTCATTGAGCTGCAGCCCAACGACACCCTTCGCGTGCGCATATACCCCTGGTACACTGGCGAAGCCACAGGCAAGACCATCTGTCTGAGTGATGTCACCATTCACGGAAAAGCCATCGACCTTACCTCTAACGGTATTACAGCCTTGAAAAAAGAGTATAGCGACACAGCTTACTATACCCTTGACGGTCGGAAAGTGGTCACGCCCCGGCGTGGAATCTATATTCACCAAAGAAGGAAAGTGGTATTCTAACCCGACGTGTAGCCTTCTCTTTACTTATAGAAAACACAAAACAAACAACAGAAAGCAAATATGAGAAACCTACAAACAATCTTTTTAGCCTTAGCCTTGCTATTGGGCGCAAGCCAGGCGGCACAGGCTCAGCAGCTAACGGCCACATGGGCACTCAGCCAAGGAGCCGAAAGTCCGACACAGGCCGCCCTATCCTCCGACAACATATTGTCGTCTACGGGACTTAACATAGGCAGCGACTTGAGCGTGGTAGCCGCACAAAGCTCCGGCGGCGTGTCGTTCTACCGAGTTCAGCCTGCCACAAGCAACGTGTCAGAAGACAGAGACGAGGATGCCGTAACCTTCATCCTGGTGCCCAAAAAGGGCATCAGCTTCCAGCTGACCCACTTTTCTATGAAGTCAGCACGCTTCGGCACCAACGGCGGACGCGTGGATGTGGTGGCTAAGGTAGGCGATACAGACGTCGAAGTAGCCAAAGACGTCTATCCGGCACGCAACAGCAACGACCCCGCAACGGGCTTTACGCTTACTGACACAGGCATTACAGCCCCGGCTTCGTCAGCCCCTATCTACATAAAACTGTATGTGCGCGGTCTGGGAAACACCAAACAGGTGGGCTTTGCTGATGTTGTTGTGACCGGCAACTATAGCGGAACGGCCATCGACGTGCCCTCCTACACACTCACAACGGCGCTTACGCCCAATGGAGCAGGCAACATTACCGTTACGCCAACGGCAGAAAAATACGATGAAGGCACCGAGATCACGGTGAGCGCAAGCGAGAATTTCGGCTTCCACTTCAACCATTGGGCCGACGAGAACGGGCAGGAGGTATCAACGAGCAATCCTTACACCTTCGCCATAAGCAAGAACACGACGCTTCAGGCCGTCTATACCGCCAAGCCGGTATATGCACTGAACGTCATAACCACCAACGGAGCGCACACTCATAGCGTGACCATCGAGCCCGAAGGACATGTCGTTGACGGCGTGCACCACTACGAAGAGGGCACCCAGGTGAAGCTCACAGCCACCAACAACAAGCTTTTTACCTTCACCAACTGGGCTGATGACAATACCACACAGCCGGAACGCGTGGTGCAGATGACCTCTGACACCACTCTCACAGCCAACTATTCGGCCACAGACTACATAGTGGGCTGGGACCTATACGACATGAAACGTAGCGACGCGGCGGCCGACTATGCAGCCAACAGCGAGAATGCAGGGCTCCTGGTGCTGCGCAATGCCGCCGGCACAACAACGAGTTGGCTCGCCAGCATCATGAACGGACGCTACAGCGCACGCGTATGGAAGAGCCTCAAAGAGCAGAATTACTTTGAGATATCCTTCTCTACAACGGGCTATAAGAACGTGAAAGTGTCGGCAGCCGTAGGCGATGACTACAACGGACACAGCATTAACAACATGCAGGTGAGCCTCGACGGCACCAATTATACCACAGTGGGCACCTTCAACCTGCCCAACCGCGGATGGGACGAAGAGGAGTTTGCCCTGCCTGACTCATGCAGCAACCAGACCAAAGTGTGGGTTAGGTTCATGCCCGACTGGACTTCGCCAATGGCAGGAGTAGCCAGCGACCTCGACGGAACGGCTGTTGCCGACATCTATGTGCTGGCCGACAACAATCTGGAAGACGACCATACGGCCCCCGTCTTGCTCTATTCACTGCCTGCCGACCAGGCTTCGGGGGCGTCATCTGTGGGAAGTATCATCCTCGCCTTCAACGAAAAGATAACCACGGGCACCGGCTCAGCCACGCTGAACGGGCAAGAAGTGGAACCCACAGTGAGCGGCAAGACCGTCACCTATAAGTATTCTGGCCTGGCTTACGGCAGCCAGAACACCTTCAGCGTGCCCGCCGGAGCGATCACCGACATAGCCGGCAACGCCTTTGAGGGCTGCACCATCTCCTTCAAAGTGATGGAGCGCACACAGCCCGAAGCCCGTCTTTACGATGCTGTCGTGGCACAAGACGCCTCAGGAGACTACACTTCGCTGCAAGCTGCCATCGACGCAGCACCCGCAAACCGTGTGAAGCCCTGGCTCATCTTCGTGAAGAAAGGCACTTATACCGGCCACGTCACCATTCCGGCCAATAAGCCTTACCTATATATAATAGGTCAGGGAAAGGACGAAGTTACCGTAAGCGACGACCGCACAAGCGGCAGCGGACAGTACGGAATAAACGATGGGGCCACCATGGATATTGAAGCCGGCAACATATATCTTGAAGGCATCGACCTGATAAACGCATGGGGAGTAAGGCAAAACAACGGTCCGCAGGCTCTGGCCCTAGCTTCTAACGGCGACAGACTGGTGATGAACAAGATGAAACTGCGCTCCTATCAAGACACATGGTACACTGGTGGAAGCGACACACACCGTTCCTGGCTCACCAACAGCGTGCTGGAAGGCGCCGTAGACTTTGTATATGGCAAGGGAGATGTGCTGATAGAGAACAACACCGTGAACATTGTGCGCAAGAGCGGAGGCTATATCGTAGCCCCCAACCATGGAAAAGCAGCACAGTGGGGCTACGTTTTCCTCAACAACACAGTCACCGCACCTGGCGTACCCAGCGAAACCGACGTGTGGCTGGGCCGTCCCTGGCACGAGTATCCCAAGACGGTTTACATCAATACACGCTTCGAAGTGACCATACCCGCCACGGGATGGTTCAACCACATGGGCGGTCTGCCAGCGCTATGGGCTGAATATAACTCGATGGATGGCAACGGCAACCCTCTCGACTTGAGCAACCGCAACGACACATACTGGTATATGAACGGTACCGACACCATTTGGGGAAAGAGCCGCGAGACGGTGCTGACCGACCAAGAGGCAGCCACCTACACCCGCGACAATATCCTTCAGGGCAGCGACCAGTGGAACCCCACCGTGCTCACAGAGGCTTGCGCCTCGCCCAACCCCACGCTCACGGGCAGCAAGCTGAGCTGGTCGGCAGTGCCCTACGCCATGTGCTACGTGGTGATGGAGGGCGATTCGGTGATAGGCTTTACCACCTCTACTACCTTCGACGTGCCATCCGCCACTGCAACCTACGCCGTAATGGCCGCCAATGAGTATGGCGGACTGAGCGCAAAGGGCAAGGCCACAGTGGGAACGGGTATCAGCGCACTGCCACAAACCACCCGGCAAGTTGTGGAAAAACACTACTACAGCATCGACGGCAAGCAACTGAGCAGCCCAGCCAAAGGCTTCTGCATCACAAGGACCATCTATACAGATGGCACTGAAAGTGTAGAGAAAAGCCTAAGATAAACCTTTCTGAGGTAAAATTATATCACTTGTTCTTTGTAAGTTCAAGGGTTTTGTGTACATTTACGGCCACAAAAACTCTTGAACTTATGATTTTTCCATCAAACATGGAGTTTGTTCTCCGCATCTTCGTGGCTGCCATACTGGGCGGTGCCATTGGTTTGGAAAGAGAATACCGGGCCAAGGAGGCCGGATTTCGCACACATTTCCTTGTGGGTTTGGGCTCCGCGCTCTTCATGGTGCTGTCTCAATACGGCTTCAACGCGGCCCTGTCGCAGTTTGCCCACACCTCGTTCGATCCCAGTAGAATAGCCTCTCAGGTGGTGACAGGCATCGGTTTCATCGGCGCCGGCACCATTATCTTCCAGAAACACGTTATTCGCGGACTCACCACAGCGGCCGGGCTGTGGGTGACATCGGCCATCGGACTCACCGCGGGAGCCGGTCTCTACCTGCTGTCTGTGGCCGCCACCATCATGGTTTTGCTGTGTTTGGAAACCATGAACATCATTTTGCGTCGCTTCGGCACGCGGCAGATAGCCGTAACCTTCTCTTCTCACACACAAGAATCCGTGCAACGGGTGCTCGACTCGCTGCAAAGCGCCGACGTAGAGATAGACTCTTACAACATGAGCCAGCAAGACAGTGGCGGCAACAAGATGTATACCGTTACGATAGAGATGAAGATTAAGCGGGCAGACTATCAGCGGCACGTGCTGAAATTCATGAGAGAGTTTAACGGAGTGAGCGTGAAGAGCATAGAGTGAGCTGGGCATCACGCAACCGTCATGGCATAATAGTGCTTCCGAATAATCCATAAGCGCACCAGCCAAAGGGTAAAGAAGCCATAGCTCAGCACGTCATAAACCGTTGACCAGGGCTGTCCGATGTGCAAGAACAGCGTTATGAACCAGTAGGCAAGGTCGATGTTGAACAGAGCGTTCCACCATTTCTCACGGTCGCCAACGGTCATCCGGCGTTCAGAAGCGGCATCCAAGCTCACCATAACCGAGCCTTCAATAAACCTGAAGCCCCCACTTCTGACGGTTACCTTATAGGTTCCGGCAGGCAGGCTGATGGCAATCGGCTGGCCTTTCATCATGCACAAAGGCTGATTGTCTATACAAATGACGCGGGGAAGGGGCGGAAAACGCTTGCCCGGTTTTATGACTAAGAGTGACATAACGGTGCAAAGTTAGCCATTTTTTCTGTAACGCGAGCCTGGTATCATACTTATTTCACCACGCCCTCTCATTGGTAATATTCCCTTACACCATGACGTTTGAAAAGCAAAAGAGGCCTCTTGAGCGCGCAAAAACGGCCATTTCGCAACGCAAAAGCGCCCATTTGGCGAGGCCAAAAGCCTATTTTGAAAGGCTCAGACGGGCGGTCTTGTAAGCCATTGAACACAAAGGCGTTGCACGAAAGGCTACTTCCCGACAGGGAAAAAGAGTCAGAATAAAGTTTGTTGACAATATGTGCAGGCCCTGCCCTACCCCATTTGAGCGCGGGGAACGGACAAGACTGGTATTTTACTTAGTGAATTTAAAATAATTACAAATAACATTAAAGTACACTATTCTTGCCAACTAAATGGCTATATTTGCATTCGTATTAAATAATCATGTCGCCTCGGGCGGCAAGAAAGTATTCCTCTTAATAAGAAAGAAAATGATGAAGAAGATTTTATTATCAGCTTTAATGATGGTGTCATTGGCCGTTATGCCGTCTATGGCACAGAGTGTTGAAACACAAAATAGTCAGAAGGCAAAGATAGTGAATGCTGGGAAATGCGCCAAGGCAGCCACATGCGTTGACCATAGCGCCAAGGCTGCTGCCTGCAATGCCAACGCTAAGGCATGCCAGGCAAGCAACACGCAGACCTGCTGCACGCAAGCCGACCAGAAAACAGCATGTACGGCCACACCATGCACGCAATCAGGCAAAGCAGCAACATGCACGCAAACGCACTGCACAAGCACAAAGGGCAAAACAACCCAGTGTACAAACAAGACAAAATGCAAGAAAGCCGTAAAGAAAGCTACGGCTAAGAAGACTAATTGATGAGCCGCACCGGCTATAAATACGCATAAGCAGCGGACAGGAGAATACGCTCCGGCCCGCTGCTTTTTTATATAAAATAAAGAAGGAGAGACGATGATAAGTGTAAAAAATACTATATGCTGGTATATACAAACCTATAGTTTCGTATAAAACGAAGTGTTTATACATGTTAAATTCTTCATTTTACAGCATCGTTTCTTGGGTGTTTGCAAAAAAGTGCTTAAATTTGCGATTGAAACAAAAGCCATCTGATAAAGAAACCTAAAAGTACCAAGATGCTGTTGGCACAAGATATTCTGTCAGAAACAACCTTAACAAACAACAAATCATAAACTCTACAATTACAAAAGCATGAATCACAAGAAAGTGAAAACCCAAACTAGTTGCCGAAAATCACTTCAGCGGCTAATGGTTCTTGGTTTGTTGACGGCGGGCTCTGTAGGAGCTTACGCCCAAAACAAAGTTACGGGAACCGTTGTAGATGCAAATGGCGAGCCTATTATAGGCGCGAGCGTGCAAGTGAAAGGCACCAAGACAGGTGCCGTAACCGATCTGGACGGTCACTTCACTATTAATAATGTGAAGGACGGTCAGGATCTTACCATTTCTTATGTGGGCTTTACCACACAGACAGTTACGCTGAAAGGCTCTGCTCCTGTAAATGTAACGTTGCAGGAAGACAACCAGACGCTCAACGACGTTGTGGTTATCGGCTACGGTTCGGTAAAGAAGAGCGACCTTACATCAGCCGTTTCTAAGATGAGCGGCGAGGCCATCAAAGACCGTCCGCTGGCACGTGCCGAGCAGGCATTGCAAGGACAGCTGGCCGGTGTGCAGACCCGTACCACATCAGGTGAGCCGGGCACAGACCTGCAAATACGTGTTCGTGGAGCCGCATCAGTGAATGCCAGCTCCGACCCGTTGTATGTTGTAGACGGTGTGCCTATGACATCCATCAGCTCGCTGAACCCTGCCGACATACAAAGCATGGAAGTGTTGAAGGACGCAGCATCGGCTGCCATCTACGGTTCGCGTGGTTCTAACGGTGTGGTTATCGTAACCACCAAGCGCGGAAAGAACGGAAAGCCGACCATAACGTTCAATGCCACTGTGGGCTTCCAGCGTCCGGAGAAGAAGCTCGACATTATGTCGGCTACCGAATGGATGGAGTTCAAGACCCGCTGGAACGATGCCAACTACCTGAAATATTGTAGTGAGCACGGCATTACAGGTGCCAGCATCAAGGACGATTCGGCTACCCGTCTGGCCAACGTGGGCATCAAGGCAGGCACAGCCAATGCAGGACTCTATGTCAACGACGACAGATGGTTCCAATATCTCAGCCCGGAGATGCAGGCATCACATACCTACAATGCCGATGCGGGCCAGCTGGCCCTGCTTGACTGGCAGGACGAGATGTTCCGCAGCGCTGCCATACAGAACTATGACGTGAGCGTGCAGGGCGGAACCGACAACCTCAACTATATGGTTTCGGGTGGCTACATGAAGCAAGACGGTCTGATTATCGGCACCGACTATCAGCGCATCACCTTCCGCTCAAAGGTTGAGAGCAAGATAAACAAGTATGTTACTGTAGGACTGAACCTTGCTCCTACCTATATCATAGCCAACAACCAGGGCAAGGCCAATGGTAAGGACTCTGAGATACACCACATTCTGTCCGATACGCCAGTAGCAGAGCCCGATGCCGGCTACTATACCAACTCTGAAGGCCATAACATATACTTCTGGGCAGGCAGCAACGCCAGCTCACTGAAGATTATGGAGACCAACCTTGACCGCAAGCGCGACATGCGGCTGGAGGGCAATGCCTTCTTGCGCATCACGCCAATGGACGGCCTGAAGGTGGAATTCTCAGGTGCAACAACCTACTTCGACGAGGACCGCAGCGGCTACAGCTTCTCAGCAGCAGCCGGAACATGGGCAGAAGGCGAAGGCAAGCACTCTAGCGGACGCCACTTAACCCAGCGCCAGTGGACCACCTTGCTGCAAGCTTTGGCCAACTATGACAAGACCTTCGGCAAGCATGGTGTGAGCCTGATGGCCGGTGCGTCAACCGAGCAATCCAACATTGGCTCGTCTACCGACCAGTATTTCCAGAACAACTTCCCCAACGACGCCATTACAAAGTCGTTCGACGGAACCAAGCTCTCTGTGAAAACCAACCTCGTAACAGAGCTTACACCGAGCCGACTGACATCTTACTTCGGCCGTGCATCCTACAGCTACGACGACCGCTACATGCTTTCTGCATCACTGCGTGTTGATGGCGGCTCTGTGTTTGGAGCCGACCACAAGTGGGGAACATTCCCGGCAGTGAGCGGCGGCTGGATGATTTCGAAGGAAAAATTCTGGAAGAACAGCTCTATGGCATCATGGTGGGACACCTTCAAACTGCGCGCCAGCTTCGGTGTAACAGGTAACAACCAGATATCAAGCACCGCTGCTTACAGCACACTCACCAACGCCCTGTATGGCGGTTATGCCGGCTACTATGCCAACACAATAGCCAACAAGGACCTGAGCTGGGAGAAGACCTACTCTACCGACATCGCTATGGACTTCGCATTCTTGAAGAACAGACTGCAGATGTCTCTGGACTGGTACACCAAGACCACCAAGGACCTGCTCTATCAAGTGCCTGTTGTAGGTGCATCTGGCTTCACCACAGCATGGGATAACCTGGGCGAGATAAAGAACTGGGGTCTTGAAATGGAGCTTACCTCACACAACTTTGTAGGCAAGTTTAAGTGGGACACCAGCTTCAACATCTCTTATAACAAGAACAAAGTGGTGAGCCTGGGTACCGATGACACGCCTATTTACTCAGGATTTAACGGTGTAGGCGACAACGGAAATACCTCTAACGTGCTCATGGTGGGCCATCCTGCCAACGCATTCTACATGATGCACGCCATCGGCGTATGGAAGAACCAGGCCGAGATAGATGCTTATGCACAGGAGTGCGGCGTAAGCAAGCTGACCTTCAACGGCAAGAACACCATCAAGCCGGGCGACATCAAGTATGAAGACGTGAATCACGACGGCGACTACTCTTATACCAAAGACCGTGTGTTCTTGGGCCAGCCAACACCAAAGGTTACCTTCGGTCTTACCAACACCTTCGCATGGAAAGGCTTCGACGCCTCTCTGCTCATCACAGGTCAGTTTGGCGGCAAGATATACGGTGCACTGGGTCGTGCCATCGACCGTCCTTCTATGGGTGCAAAGAGCAATGTGATGGACTGCTGGACCAACGCTTGGTGGAGCGAGGATGAGGTTGGCGACGGAAAGACACCTTATATCCTGAGCACCACAACAGGCGGTACTTGCGACTCTCGCTGGCTCTACAGCTCAGACTATGTGAGCCTGAAGAACTTCACCTTCGGCTATACCGTGCCTATGAAGAGCAACTTCATCAAGAACCTGCGCTTCTTCGTGTCGCTGGAGAACCTTCTGCGCTACGACCACTACTACGAGGGCTACTCGCCTGAGGCTGCCAACACGGCCAAGAGCGGCGTACCCGGCGGTACAACAGCACTGGGTATCGACTATGGTGGCTACCCAACAGCAAAGTCATATAACTTAGGTGTAAACATTACTTTCTAATACAATCTAGACAAATCATGAAATTCAGAAATATAATATTAATGGGAGCAGCAGTCATGCTGGGCTTCTCATCATGCAGCGACGACTATCTGAATACCCCTCCACGTAACCAAATGTCGCCAGACGGATTCTATTCTACACCGTCACAATGCAACCAAGGCATTCTGGGCGTGTATGCCGACCTGCGCTACATCAGCGACTATGAGTTCTGGATGATGTCGGAGGTGCGTTCTGACAATATGTGGGTTAACCCCCGTCCGAACGGCGAGCGTTCTTATTCAGAGATAGGTACGTTCCGCGCGAATGCAACTGAAGTTACCTTTGAGCAGACTTGGAACGCATGGTATAAGCTCATCTATGATGCCAACGTAGCTCTGCAGAAGATAGACGCTGCAACATTCACTAACGAGAATATCAAGAAGCAGTTCCTTGGCGAAGCTCACTTTTTGCGTGGCTGGGCTTACTTCGAGCTGGCACGTCTGTACGGAAACGTGCCTCTGATACTGGAGCCCATGTCATCTAAGGACGCTAACAGCGTGAAGCAGACCGATGCCAAGACAGTCATCACGGGCACAGCCATCCCCGACCTGGAGTATGCCGTGCAGAATCTGCCTGAAAAGGGCAATATGGTAGACGGACTGGGAACTGCCGTAAAAGGACGCGCCGACAAGAGCGCAGCACAGGGCATGCTGGCCAGAGTATATATGCAGCTGGCCGGATTCCCCTTCAACGACGCTGAGGCACAGGGCAAAGCCAAGACTTATCTTGAGCAGCTGCTGGCCAAGAAGTCGCAGTATTGGGCTCCCACCATCGAGGCTTGGCGCTCACAGTGGTTGCCCAGCAATGCCAACAAGTATTCGGTGTTCGCCATTCAGTATCGTTCGGGCGGTTCAGGCAACCCTGCCATCTTCGACATGAGCCCCGCTCTGCCTCCTTCGTACACGAGCATACGTATTTTCGGCAACGAGATTTATCCTAACAAGGCATTGCTCTATCAGTTTGAGCGCAAACAGAGCAACGGCAACAAAGACCTTCGCGGTGAGAACTACAGCTACATACACGGCTATGACAAGGAGAGCGCAGCTTATCCAACCTACTCACAGCAGTTTGAGGACGTTACAGTAGACGGTGTGACAACATCGCAGCAAGTGAATGCCATCAACTATAAGTACATGGCTTCTAAGCGCAAATGCAATGAGTTTGGCGTAGACGGAACCATAGAGAACAGCATGGTGGACTATTACGACTGGGCCGTTAACTATCCTGTTATCCGCATCGAAGACATGATGCTGCTCTATGCAGAGATACTCTGCAACGAGGGCGACATAGCAGGAGCTATGCAACAGGTTAACGAGATACGCAGCCGAGCCGGTGTAGACCTGCGTCCGACAAGCGGCATCAGCAAAGACGAGGCTACCAAGTACATCCGCCTGGAGCGTCAGCTTGAGCTCTTCGGTGAGGGCGTGCGTTGGTTCGACGAGGTGCGCTACGGCACATGGCAGCAAGACATCATCAACAAGTTCAACATCTACAACAATGTTGACGGAACAGATGTATCTTCAGTTGCCGACGGCCGCTACCTCTACCCCATCCCATCTAACCAGATGAGCATCGTTCCCGGCTTGTACACGCAGAACAAGGGCTACTAAAAAGTAACCAATCATTTGACATAAAGAAAGCACTGTCAATCCTGTATAAAAGGAATGACGGTGCTTTTTTAACTTAAAACTATCTAATAATATGAAGAAGAAACAAATTATCACCATGGCTCTGGCCGTCTTTACGCTCAGCATGAATGGCCAAAACATCCCGACTATTGAAACAGGCAAGAACATGCCCAACCAATGGATAGACCGCGACACGGGTCACCGCGTGGTGCGACTCATCAATCGCAAGGGCGACAACTCTAGTTTTTACTTTCACAACAATCCCTTTGTGGGCAACGAGATGGTATTCAACGGCAGCAACGGTGAGGGCAAGGAGCGTGATAGCCAGGTGTTTGCCGTCAACCTGAAGACAGGTGCCTACAGGCAGATAACCCACGAACCCTATCCGGTGAGAACAGAAATAGCATGCAACAAGACGCAAGAGATATTCTATCAGCATGCCGACAGTGTGTTTGCCATGAACATCATGAATGGCGAAAAACGGCTCATCACCGTGCTGAAGGCTAATAACGGACACGGCTCCATAGCCTGCGTGAACTGCGACGGCACGCTGCTGGCAGGCACCTACAGCACGAAAGAGGAAGAAGAGCTGTTCCGTAAATATCCCGAACGACACGACTGGTTCAACATGCTGACCGAACATCCCTACCAGAGATGGCTCTTCACCATAGACACCAAAACGGGCAAGGTGAACCGCTTCTATACAGAAGTGGCATGGCTCAACCACCTGCAGTTCTCACCCACAGACCCTGAGCTGCTCATGTTCTGCCATGAAGGGCAATGGCATAAGGTAGACCGCATCTGGACCATCAACGTCAGGGAGGGCAAACCCAGGCTCATGCATAAGCGCACCATGAACATGGAGATAGCCGGACACGAATGGTTCGGCAACCTGGGCAAGTATATATACTTTGATTTGCAGAAACCTAAATCGAAGAACTTCTTCGTAGGACGGGTTGACATCGCTACCGGTGAAGAGAAAGACTTTGCCATTAAACGTGAGGAATGGTCGGTACACTTCACCACGTCATGGGGCGAGAACTTCTTAATAGGTGATGGCGGAAGTCCCACATCCGTGGCTCACAACGACCAGAACCAATGGATTTTCCGCTTCGATTATGACGGTGACCATCTTAAGACCACCAAACTGGTGAACATGAAGAACCATGACTATCGCTTGGAGCCGAACGTTCACGTTACGCCGGACAACAAATGGGTTATTTTCAGGGCTAACTTCGAGGGTCATACCGACATGTATGCCGTTGAGCTATAGCACAATTCTGTTTCTAGACACAAGCAAACGCATTGAGAGGCATCCCGCAAGGATGCCCCTTTTTGTTTGGATGAACAACAAGTGCTATAAAAGTCTGGATAGAAACGAACTCAAAGAAAGCTTACAGTAGACCAAGAGGGCAGTGGATTGCAAAGCTTCATGGGCATAATGTAGAGCGCATCTTGCACATAAACGCACTCATCTACAATGCATTGCGTAGCATCTTCAGCTCATAAACCGGGTGAGATGTGGGTGAGATGTAGGTGGAATACCATCTATGACACCCTTACTTCTATCTTGTTGATATATAATGATTTAAGATTTGGGTGGAATGGGTGGAATATCTAAACCACATTTTTTTCTGATAGTGTGGTAAAAAGCGCAAAGCTAAGCAAAAAATATAATTTGATACAACGTCTTTCAACTACACAAGTTAAATATAAAAGCCGGAACTTTACTGTTCCGGCTTTTATTCTGTGTGTTGGTAGGGACGATCGGGCTCGAACCGATGACCTC
>DLDC01000036.1:0-6876 GCA_002480935.1 Prevotella sp. UBA7782
CCCATGAATATATATTTCTTCTTCATGATATATTTAAACGTTCGTAAGTTAGACAATTAAGTTTTTAGAAGCCAATGCGCAATCCAAAGACGAAACTACGCATCAGACACGTGTTGTTGGTCTGTCCTCCGAAGAGTCTGTTGTCATCCCATCCGGTGATGTCGTCAGGGTTGATGCCGGCTTTAACCAGCTCTCCGCCGATGATAAATGGGTTAAGCACCTGGAAGTAAACCTGTCCGCTTGATGCTCCGAAGGATGATAATGTCTTGCGGTCGAAGGTGTATGAGAGGGCGATGTTGCGTATGGCAATCATGTTGCCCTTGGCAAAGCTGCGCACATTGTCGTATCCTGAGGTGCGTGTGGCAGTGGTTGGCTGCGCAAACTTGGCACCCGTGTTGGTCGGACTCCATGTGTCGTTCTCTATGCGGCGGCCTATTGTCTGTGTGAGGCCATAGTAGTAGTTGCCGAAGCGGCCGTACATGAAGCAGCTGAGTTCCCAGTTCTTATAGGTGAAAGTATTGGTAAGACCGAACTCCCACTTAGGACTCTTCTGGTAAGTAACCTTATCGTCGTTGTTGAAAACGCCGAATCCGTTGTTTGCGTAGTAGTAATCCTGACCGTTATACTTGAAGTGCTTGGCACCCGGAGTGTTGGCATCAACGAGTTGCATGGGCTGGTCGCAAATCTTATACTGCCCTGGCAAGAAGGTATTACCACTTGCGGCATAAGCTGCCATCATGAGTCTGTCTTCCTCGGTGTCCTGCCAGATGCGGTCGTACTTATAGTTGTAGAACACGTTAAGAGGCTTTCCGATGAACCAGTTGTTGCCCGGCATGTCTTCTTTGCCGTTTACCAGCTCTACGATTTTCTCTTTGTTGGTAGAGAAGGATATGTTAGACTCCCACTTAAAGTCCTTTGCCTTGACGTTCAGCGTGTTGAGGCTGATTTCCAAACCGTTGTTCTGCGTCTTGCCAATGTTAGACCTTATCTGTGCATAACCTGTTATAACAGGAATTGAACGGTTCATGATGACATCGCGAGTACGTGCGATATAGTAGTCGATGCTACCGTAGATGCGGTTGTTCAGGAAGCTGAAGTCAACACCAAAGTTGGTAGATGCCGTCTTCTCCCATCCCAGTTTGCTGTTAGGTATCACGTCCGGCTTGGCTCCGTTGGTGTTGTTTACGCTGCCACCTACACCGAATGGTATCTTGGCATTGGAAGAAGTGACTGATCCTGATGTTGTGTAAGGGCTCACAGACGAGTTACCTGTAACACCATAGCCCACACGCAGCTTCAACTGGTTAATCCATTTGATGTCTTTCATGAAGCTCTCTTCGTTCATCTTCCATGCCAGAGCGGCACTGGGGAAGAAATCCCACTTGTTGCCTTTGGCCAATACTGAGGCTCCGTCCCAACGTCCTGTCATGGTGAGCAGGTAGCGGTCCATGAGCGAATAGTTGAGTCGGGCCATGTAAGAGTTACGTGTCCACATAGAGTAATTGGTGCCCCATGCCAGCTTGTCGCGGTCGGAGTTGCCCAGGTCATACCATTTAGATGTTGGGTAAACCACGTTATAGCCTCGAATGTCGATGCCCTCAGTGCGGTATTTCTCGGCACTCTCCATGAGGGTGAGGCCTATGCTGTGCACGCCGATGGTCTTGTTGTAGTACAAGAGGTTTTCAAGAGTCCATCCCAAATTGGTGGAATTCTGGTCATAACCCACGCGTGGCTCAGTAGATGTGAAGCCCATGGGGTTGCTCCAGTTCTCGTCATAGAAGCTGCCATAGCGAGTGTGGCGGAACTGTGCGCCGAAGTTGGTGCGCCATTTCNNTCAGTCCTTCGAGCGGCTTCCAGATGTCGCCCAGGCGAATTTCAAAGTAAGAGCTGAGGTTGAGTCCGTAATATCTGAACTCGTTCTGAGCCTGATTGATGTCGTTGATGATGTTGTGTCCTGCCTGACCTGAAGCCGAGCCTACGAGCAGTGTGCCGTCTTCATTATATGCCGGAACCCAAGGCATGATGCCCATGGCCTGGCCATAAGAGTCCTTGGCAATGGTGTTATCGAAGTTGCGTACGATACCGTAGTTCTGCGTAGACACCGATCCGTTCATCGACAAGCCCACTGTGACAGGCTTCACAGGTGTGATGTCGCCGTTCATGCTCACGGTAAATCTCTGGTAATCCTGGTCTTTCATCACGGCATTCTGCTTCAGATAGCCAAAGCTCATGTACAAGTCGCTCTTGTCACTGCCTGCAGACAGGCTCACCTGATGGTTCTGTGTGAAGCCCGTACGCTTCACCAGCTTGCCCCAATCGGTGTTGAGCATCTTGCTGGAATCGTAAACAGGCACCTGAGCGGCATAGCCCAGCGTGTTGATTTCGTAGTCGGTAGCAGGGCGCAGCTGCAGCGTTCCGTCGGCGTTATAGGCGTATGCGCTTTGCAGCACACGGTCGGCCCAGCTCTCGTTGGTCATAAACAGCGCCTTGTCTCGGTCGGGGTCGGGTGCGTTGCCATAGGCTCCGTTGTATGTTCCGCCTGTTATGGCAGCCTGGCGCTGATAGTCCATGAGCTGTCCAGCGTTCATGTAGTCGGTCATAGAGTGCAGGTTGCTCCATGTGAACGAGCCATCGTACTTAATGCTTACGCGGCCTTTCTGTCCTTTCTTGGATGTGATGAGGATCACACCGTTGGCACCACGCGAACCGTAGATGGCCGTTGCCGATGCGTCTTTCAGCACTTCTATGCTCTCAATGTCGTTAGGATTGATGTCGGCCATAGAGCCTGCGGTGAGTGGAATGCCGTCTACCACATACAATGGTGTGTTGTCTGCCAGCAGTGAGCGGTTGCCTCGCACGCGAACGTCACCCAACTGGCCCGGTCGGTTGTTGGTGGTGATGTCAACACCCGGTGTCTTTCCTTGCAGTGCTTGCAGCGCGTTCTGTACGGGGCGTTCCTCTATGGTCTTGGAGGTGACGCGCGACAGTGCGCCCGTGATGTCGCTCTTGCGCATCTGTCCGTAGCCCACAACCACCAGTTCGTCCAACTGTCGGGCGTCGTCGGCCAGCGTTATGTGCAGGCTGTTGCGGCCGTTGAGTTCCACGTTTTGCGTCTTCATGCCCACGTAAGACACCACCAAGGTGCTCTTAGATGCCACGTTGTCTAACGTGAAGTTGCCGTCAAGGTCGGTAACACTGCCGTTTTGTGTGCCTTTTACCAGTATGGTAGCACCTATTACAGGGTCGCCGTTGCTGTCAACCACGGTTCCCGTAACCTTGTTCTGGGCCGATGCCGGTACTGCAAACACAAAAAATACTGCCATGAATAATAGCCATGCTAAATATTCAGGCAAGCTTCTGTCATTGTTTTTTTTCATGTTGTGATGTTAGGTTAATGTTTTAAAATGTTTATTGGTTAAGGTTTTTATGTTTGCAAAAATAGTTAAAAGCTTTAATAAATGCTATTAAAATATGATTTTGCACCTTGAATATTTGGGAAAAAGGCCGAATTTCAGTCTTCACAGAACATTTCTTGGTTATTATATACCTTTTTTCTGATATGTATAGGTGTTATATTTACACACGAAATGATACTATTTTATCTACTTTACGAACGATTTAAGCCTTCTATGTTATATCTTCCAGACTCCTCTGCTTTACCTTTTCTGCTGAGTTTCACCCCAAGTTATATCGTTCCTTTGTATGAAGTGGAATATCAGCATATAGAATATGGGCTTGCAANNAAATACAAGTTCAACTACTTCACTATCATGGGTATGATTTCGGGTACGTACACCGATCCACCTGCTTTGGCTTACTCCAACTCAGTATGTGCAGGTGAGGCACCGGCCATTGGCTACTCTACGGTGTACCCGCTCAGCATGTTCCTGCGCATCTTTACCGCGCAGATACTGGTGCTCTTCTTCTGCGGGGCATAACGGGTTGATTTGCAAAAACGGCCTTTTTACAACGCGAAAATGCCTATTTGGGCTTGCAAAAGTGCCTATTTTGCAAGCCAAAAAGGCCTATTTTGCGTTGTAAAAGTGCCTATTTTGCAAGCCGAAAGTGGCTCTCTTGATAACCGACTGAAAATCAAGTGATTATCAAACTACATTTTCTTTCATTTAATATCAGACATATGGAGCCAGGAAATGCAATGGAGGACGGAAAGAAATATATAGTGTAGAGGTGTGAAACGGCTAAGAGAACAGAGACAGACGGCGCTTCCCGGCTACGTAGAAAAATGGTCTATGTGTGTATGCTCATGTTTCTCCACACCCATCGGGGCAGTCTTCGCCACAGTGCGGTGAGCACCCTGTAGCGCCAGTCTATCACTTTTACGTGCTTTTTCTGCCTCAATGCGCTCACTATCTGCCTTGCCACAGCCTGCGGGTGCATGAGCATGGGATAGGTTTTGCCGTCGTTGAGCAGTGCTGTGTCTACGAATCCGGGACGTATGTCAGTGACGGTGATGTTCAGATGGCGCATCTTGGCCTGCTGCTCCAAAGCCTGTAAGTAAACGTTTTGAAACGCTTTGGTAGCGCTGTAGGCCGGTGCGGCGCCCAAACCCTTTGTTCCGGCTATGGAAGACAGTATGGCTATGTGTCCGCCACCGTGCTCGGCAAAGTACTGGTAGGCTGCGTCAACCATGCGTGTAAAGCCCAGAGCATTGGTGCTCACGGTGCTTGTTTCCTTCTGAATGTCGAGGGTCATGTTCTGAAAGCCTATGCCCGACACATGAAAATAGAGCTCCATGCCGCCCATTCGGCTGATAAGGGCCTTGAGCTTTGCTCCGGCATCATCGGCTGTGATGTCTATTCGTTCCACGAATACCTGCCCCGGAAACTCCTCAGACAACTTCTTCAGTGGTTCGGCACGACGTGCGGCCAGACCCAAGACGGCACCTTGAGCCAGCAGCAGGCGTGCCACTTCAAGTCCCATACCCGATGACGCGCCCACGATGACGGCCTTCTTAATGACATGTTTCATGGCAAACGGGGATTGTCGGTGGGCATGACGAGCCACAATATGACATAAACCAATATGCCGCTGAAAACGGTGCACACGGTGAGAATGACCCAAACGAGCCGCAACACATCAGAGTCAAAGCCGAAGTAGCGGGCTATGCCGCCGCACACACCCGCCACCCACTTGTCTTGTGAGCTTCGGGTGAGTCGTTTGTTATAGGTTTCCATATCTTCATTACCTTATGTTTGTCGCTTCAAAGTTACAACTTTTATTTTGGATGTGTACACATTCCGACATGAAAACGGCCCGTTTCGCTTAAATTCACTATCTTTTTGGCTATCCGTTACAGAAAATTTCGTATATTTGCAATGCCGAAGAAGAATGAGGAAATTAGTTTTTATATTTGCCCTTGTGGCCGGTTGGCTGTGCTCAATGGCCGCCGTGCCCAGCTATGAGGATATGAGCCGCATGGGCATCAAGGAACTTGTAGACTTGGGAACTGCCTTCCTGGTGAAGCAGAATAAGCCCGAGCAGGCCCTGATGGCTTTTAATCTGGCCGCCGGAAAATATCGCGGAGGCTTGACGGCAGAGCAGAAGAAGGAGTGCATGAGGGCATGTTACGGCCAGTGGCTCATCTACTTCAACCACTTTTGCAACTATCAGAAGGCTTTTGAAAGCATCATGCGGGCGCGCGATATAGGCGACGACATCCACCAGGAGCAGCCGCAGGTGTATCTCATGGCGGGCAATATCTTTCAGACTATATCCGAACAGAACAACGACAACAGGCTGATGCGCCGCGCCTATACCTATTATAATAAGGCGTGTGAGATAGCTTTGGCCCAGAAGGATGAGGCTTCGGTAGACATAAGCTTCAGCAATCTGCTCACAACGGCCCATGCCCTGGGCGCCATTAAAGACATCTCTGCGCTCTGGAGGCAGTATCGCAGCCTCTCAGGCGCGCAGCACAATGCCCGAAGAACGTACAACTTAGGGGCCTATCAGGTGTATGCGCTTTGGGCGAAGCACGATTATGCCAGGGCGTTGCGCGTGGCCGACCGGCTGATAAGCGGCACGCCCGATGACCCGGAGCACATCCGGCTGTTGCTGAACGCCTATCTCAACAAGGCCAACCTATTGTCTGAGAGTGGCCGAAACGCTGAGGCCAACCGCTTGCTCGACGTTCCTGAGCGGCTGGCAGGGCAGTCGGGGTTGAAAGACGCGCTGCTTGAGATATACGAATTGCGGGCAAAGCTGCTCACCAAGATGCACCAGACGCAGCTGGCCAATGCCTCTCAAGACAGGTTTTTGAAGCTCAAAGACAGTCTGTATATCTCGCGGCAGCTCTCTAACATCGATGAGATGCAGTTTGGATATGACCTGAAGAAGAAGGACGAGCGCTTGCAGCAAGAGGCTCTCAAGCGCCGCATGTTCATGCAACTGGCCGTGGTGCTGGTGCTGGTGGCACTGTTGCTGACGGTCATGCTGTGTATCATCAAGAAGAAAAACAACCGGCTGAAAGAGTCGAACCGGCAACTTTATCTTAAAATCAGGGCTCAGCTGAAGAGCGAAGACACCGAACAGATAGTATATCATAAGTATGAAGAGGAGATAAGCAGCTTGCAGCAGCGCTTTGCCGGGGGCGCCGAGATGCCCAAACCCAAGTATAAGGGCAGTGAACTGAGCGAGGATGACAAGGGCAAGATACTGGCCGGCATCAAGAAGGTGATGGCCAACAAAGAGGAGATATGCTCGCCGGAGTTTTCTGTTATACGCCTTTCTACGTTGGCAGGCTACCGGCCTAAAGATATATCAGAGGTGATACACGACTTTTACAACTGCAACTTTAATGTCTTTCTGAACGAATATCGCATCAAAGAGGCTTGTCGCCGGCTGGCAGAAGACAGC
>DLDC01000036.1:6924-23456 GCA_002480935.1 Prevotella sp. UBA7782
CGGCCTTCATTGCGGCCTTCAAACGTTTTGCCGGGCTCACCCCTTCTGAGTATATCAAGATTTCGGCACAGGCCAATGTGGAGCGTGAGGCAAGCTGACAGCCGCGCCATATAGTCGGCAACAGCCTTGTGCCTGGGCTTTTCTCCTTGGACAGGCGGCTCTTCCTGCCTGTGTATAAGTGGCTGATTATGGCTGGGTTTCAGTGCTATATTGTTTGAATTTTGATTTTTCAAACATTCTTTATGTAATGTAATGAAACACTCTGCGCCTTTTTTGCTTAAATTTGCAGCTGTACTTATACCCGTAATAGATTATGAAGAAGTTTACTTTTCTGCTTTTCTTAGTTTGTGGTGTGATGGCTTGCAAAGCCCAAACCTTTGTAGAAAACGGCATCACCTACTCTGTACTGACCGACTCTACCGTTGCCGTGGCAAGCAACAAGGGCGCTTATGCAGGCGCAGTGACCGTTCCTGCCACCGTGACACACAACGATTCGGCTTTCCACGTGGTGGCTGTGGCTGCGCGGGCCTTTCAAGCCAGCAAGGCACTCACATCGGTTACACTGCCCGAAAGTGTCACTACGCTGGGCAATTATGCCTTCAACCAGTGCACGGCACTCACCACAGTGCATCTGCCAGAGAGCCTGACAGAAGTGCCTAACTACACTTTCTACTTCTGCACATCGCTCACCTCGGTCAACATTCCGGCGGGCATCACACGCGTGGGACGCTCGGCCTTCTCTTATTGCACGGCGCTATCAAACCTCACACTGCCTGCCACGTGCACCGAACTGGGCGGTTCGGCCTTCTTGGGCTGTGGCCTGACCACGTTCGAAGTGCCTCAGGGCGTGACTCTCATACCCTCTTATTGCTTCTCATCGTGTGTAAATCTTTCCAAGATAACCCTGCCTTCGTCGCTCGACTCTATAGCTGCCGATGGCTTCCAGGCTTGTTCCTCGCTCACCAGTATCACCCTTCCGGCCAGCCTGCACGGCATGGGCACCATGGCTTTTGCCTCTTGCTCCGGTCTGGTGTCAGTGACCGTGCCCGACGGAGTGGCCTATGTGGGCAACCAATGCTTTTACAACTGCCCCAACCTGCAGCGTGTTACGCTGGGCAAGGGCGTGCGCTCGTTGGGCTCGGATGTGTTTACAGAATATAGTACAATAATTTTATAAGGTCATAGAAATTTTGAAACTTTGAATATTTGTAATTGCTTGATAATTAGAGCATACCAAATTATTCTTATTTATTCTAAAATATACTGATTTCAAAATTAATCAAATCTTATCAAAAATTATTGCTACGTTTGTGTAACGTTTCTCAGATTATTTTTCTTATCTTTGCAACCGTAATCTTCTTATTTATGGCTTATGGTAACAATAATCTGTCGCAAGTACGGCAACACTGATTCGGTGATGCTGTCTGTCCGGATCAAGTCGGGCGACTTCAACAGTGCCGTGGCGCTGGGCATCAGTGTGAGCGCTGCGCGCTGGATGCTGCTTAGCTCCACTCTCAAACAGGCGCGCACTTCTTATCGTCGTGGTACCACGATTTTCATTGATGATGTACTCACTTCCAAACTCTGGGACTTGCTAAAGCGCCTCATGGCTCAGGATAAGGCCGGAATTATCACGCACAAGAGCGTTGATGAGGCTATCCGGGCAACCCTTCATCAGGACGAATTAGAGGAGCTTAAACGCTCGCAAAAGGAGAAGGATGAAATGGATAAGCTTCGCGCACTGGCTAACAAGACAACGCTCAACAAGTTTATTCAGAAGTATTATGAGGACTGCCGGGATGGCGTGCGCCTGAAACGTGGTAGCACAAAGAAGCAATCTCCCATGATGGTGAAACTGTATCGTGGATTTATCCACGTATTCAACGACTACCAAAAAGATAAGCATAGGGTGGTAGACTGGGACGACGTTACTCTTGATCTCTTCTATGATTTCAAATCATGGATGGTTGAAAAACGACAGTATGCACCTAACACAATAGTTCTCCAGTTCAGGATCTTCAAAACCATGTTGCGCGCTGCCAGGGAAATGAAGCTCACGACGACGGACGACTTCATGAGCGATAGATGGAACCTCTCAGCCGAGGAGGTAGATAACATCTGGATCCCGAAGGACCGGCTAAAGCAAATGCACGAGTTTGATGTAACCGATGAGGCTAATCTTGAATCACATATCAATAAACTCTCACGTGTGGAGCTGCCAAAACAGGAGCGTGCGGATCTGCTTCTCTTCATCAAGTATGAGCGTCACCGGCAATGGCTCGCGGATGCAAAGGATATATTCTTACTCGCTTGTTCTATTGGCCAACGTAAATCTGACTTCATGCGAGTGAACAACAAAATGCTCATCAACTTCAATGGCCGCGACTTCATTCAGCTCACTCAACAGAAAACGGGGAAGATGGTGTATATTCCTGTGAACAATGTCGTGCGTGAAGTATTGCTGAAGCATGGTGGCACGCTGCCAAAGATGCAGTCTCAGAAGCTTGTTGATTTGGTTAGAAAGATTGCGCTTATGCTCGGATGGACAGAGGATGCAGGAATAGAGACGCAGAAGGGCAACATGGCCTATCCTTCACACAAGAAGTTCTGGGAGTGCATCAAGACACACACGGCGCGGCGCACATTTGCCACAAACGCTTATCGGGATGGCGTGCCACTGCCGGCAATACAGGCGGTAACGGGCCACTCATCAGAAGGTATGCTCCGAAAGTATCTCAAACTGGACAGCAAGGAGCGCGCCTTGATGGCTGCTGACGCTCTGGCCAAGGTAGCCAACAACTTCTAACTTTTCATCCGGACAATAACGTCTTTCAAAGCCTCCACTTGCGCCTGGAGGCTTTTTATTTGCTCCTTATCTTCGTTGTGGCCGTCGGCGTCGGCCTCATCAAAGAAGTAACCCACTGGCACACCATAGAAGGCGGCTATCCTTTCCAACAGATCGGTTTGGAAGGGGCGCTGCTTGTGTATGATATTCCACATCGTTTGGTAGGTGGTGCCCATCTTCTTGGCATCACCGTACTTGTCTGTGCTCTTTTCGTAGAGCTGCTTCAATCGGTCTGTGTTCATTTTGATGCCACCTTGAAAAGAATTATACAAAACAATACGAATACTATAATATTGCTGACACAAACTATTCTATTGAAAGTTACACTATATTGAAAGAAAAGCCAAATATTTGATGCAATCAATGCTATTGGTGTGAAAATAGTAAAAAACACATTAATTTTTCCAGGCCCAAGAATACTTAATCGGCTATTCAATTTGACACCATGTTTTTCTGCAAAATAAGCAGCTCCTATATACTGCATCTTAACATAAGCTAAAACAAATGCACACGTAGTAACAGTAATCACGGTCAAATTTTGTAATAATCCGTCCGTAAACCACATGACAACGAATGATATTATCAGTAATAAATGGCAACCTATATAGACTAAGCCTTTCATATTTTTGGTTTGAGATTAATTATCCAACATTCACCATCCCACCATGGTTCTTCTTTAACCCAACAACTTCGCGAAGAACACTATTCTCCGCACGAAGTTGAATAATCTCGTCGTGCTCACTTGTTGAAACACGCTCTGACCGAAGCATATCACCTTCTCCGCCACTTAGAAGCCAGTCACCTGAAAGACCTTCGCATTTTGAATACACCAATTCAATATCAAAAGATTGGCGTTTTATCCAAGTATTGATAGTCTGAGGTGCTACACCTAACATGTTAGCAAACTTAGCTTTATTCCCATCTGTATAATGAGATATAAGTTCTTCGAGCATTTCTTTCTTATCCATAGTCTAAAACGTTAAAAAGTTCAAAATGAATATTAAAAGTATTCGTTTTGCTTGCTTTGTTAATTCATATTGCTTATCTTTGCACCATAAAGTTAGTAAATAAGTAAGTAATGAGCAAGAAAAAAGCAGAAAAACAGCCTATTGCACCTGCACTTCGGGCGCTTTCTTTAGGCAAGTGCACAGTGTTCAAGCTTCATCGCCTGGCTACTGTGAAGAACACCTGTTCTTATCTCTCTCTCACGGAAGGTATGCAGTTCTCTACACACCTCAACCGGACAGACAAAGTTATTGAAGTCACTCGTACACGCTAATGGAAAACTTGATGTCTATAATCAACTCTGGTGCTGGCAACACGCTTCTTGTGGTGTCGCTCGCCGATCTCAAAGCCTTTGCTGATTCCCTCATCAGCAAGACTGTGAAGGTTGTTGAGGCTCAGTACCAGGATGAGAATTATACCATCGAAGAGGCTGCCAAGTATCTCAAGGTAACACCGGCCACTGTCTATAACTATATCAGTGACGGCAAACTCACTCCACAGAAGATAGGCGGTCGCACGCTCATCAGCCGGTTCAACATTCAATCGGCACTCAACTCAGGAGCAATCAAGAAGTATAAACACTTATAAGCTTCGATATATGAAAACAAATGTAATCTTCCGTAAAGATGGTTCCATCATGTGGGGAAATGTTATGATTGGGACCTGGAAAACTACCAATAGTCACGGCTATGGTACAGTGTGTAACTTCGACGGCCTTGTTAAGCTTGGCGAAATGATCTATTCAAGACGTGCGGATGCTGCTCTTGATATAGAGCGCAAGGTTGCTAAGCACATGTGGGCCGTGGTGATTAATGGCTCCGAGGTGGTAGGCATCACTCCGGATCAGTTCTACGGCCAACGTGTCGTCGTGCGTCTCTACATGCGCGGCGAGAAGTCGGCGGCCCTCACTCCTCTCTACCGCCTGTGGCGCTCCATGTGGGACCATAGCAACATAGAGAACTATAACGAACTTCCGTCCATGATCCTGGGCAATCACTAACTTAAAACACTACGACTATGAAGGAATTATTAGAAGATTATCGTCGTGAAGGTTTCACGCTCCGTGAATGGATTATCTACGGCGTTCTATATCCTTTAGGCCTCTTCGGCGCTGTGCTGCTTGGTGGCCTCTTTGAAACGCTCTAAGCATACGATTAACTACATAGATAAGTAACGTTAGAAAACATCGGCTGCATACTGTTATGAAACAGTTGCAGCCTCAACTAAAAACACTTCTGACTATTATGGCAAAGAAATATAAACAGGGCACTACCTGTGCCCAATGCATAGCGGCTCACCTCTACCGGCATAACACTTACGATCCTATCCTTCGCGAGTGTAAGAAACGGCCGTTGCCGTCGTCTGATCTCTCCGGCAACATCTACGAAGTAGACGTGGCCAGTCGGCCAGGTTGTGAGCGTTTTGATGAGGCCAAAGTGCCAAACGTTGTTCACGACTATGCCCTGAAAGAAAGGGTCTCTGCTTAACTTGTGGAGGCATCTGTATGAAGGAGAGTTTTGTTCTATACACTTCGCAGTATGAGGCTATCACTGAGCTTTCACAGGCTCAGAAGGGAGAACTGTTTGAAGCGCTCTTCCACTACGTGATGTCCGATGAGGTGCCCACATTCTCATGCCCTGAGATTAAGATGGCCTTCAACTTCATGCGGCTCCAAATAGACCGGGACACAAAGAAGTACGAAGGCATCGTGGCTAAGCGCAAAGCGGCTGGCCGTCGGGGTGGTCGTGCAAAAGCAAATGCTGAACAAGCACGGCAAGAGTTAGCAAATGTAGCAAACCAAGCAAATGCTAATTTTGCTAAGCATAATGATAATGTAAATGATAATGATAATGTAAATGATAATGTAAATGATAGTAATACAAACATAGTTTGTGATACTAACTATTCAAAAAAAACAAAACGCGAGGAGGTTTTGAAAAACGAAGAAGAATGGTTTTTGAAAGTGCTGCATTGGTTCAACGATATGGTTGCCTACACCGGCGCTTCCATCCGTCCGGTAAGGGTAATAACCGATAAACGGCGTGAAGCTCTGAGGGCCATTCGCAAACAGTACAACGGCGATCAGATACGCACGGCCTTGGGCAATGCCCTTCACTCTCCCTACGCCAACGGAAAGACAAAGCAACGCAAAACGCCTGCTGACTTCGACTGGATTATTCGCTTCGACAACTTTACTCGTGCTTTTGAAGGTTCACTCTAAAACGAAAACGATTATGAAACATAAAGAATCAGACCTGCAGATCTCCTGCATAAAGTGGTTCAGGGCTCAGTACCCTGCTTACGCCAAGCTGCTCTTCCATCCAAAGAACGAGGGCAACGGCAATCGTCGTCAAGGTGCAATCCACAAGGCCGAGGGCGTGGTGGCCGGTGTGGCTAATCTCATGCTCCAGGTGCCTGCCGACTTCAACACTCCGGTGTTTCAGAAATACTACACCTGCCTGGCACTGGAAATGAAAACCAAGACGGGACGTCAGGAGCCATCACAGAAAATCTTTCAGCAATATCTGGAGGCTGCCGGTGGCAAGTATAACATCATCCGCGATTTAGATACTTTCTGTGACGTGGTAACAGACTACATGGGGTGGGTGCCTAAACAGATAGACAAAAGCATTAAGCAAGCCTACAAGGAAATCGAGGACGAAGAGACTGCACGCGCTCGCGCTGAGTTCAAAAAACTATTAAACAAGTAGCATCATGGCCAAAGTATTTTTCAGTTGTGAAGCATGTTGTTTCTGCATCGTAGATGGCCCTTATGGGGGGGGGTAGATGCTTCAATAGCAAATCTCCGTATTACGGCCAATGGCCCGGAATGTTCGGGAGTTGTGCACAAGGTAAGCCGATAAGGCATTTAGTTAAACTTCAAAAAGCATGATATGGAAAAATCAACAGACAACAAACAGGGTTCAACCTTCTACGAGCTTATGGGCTACGCTCTCGATGCGTGCGCTCACTTCCGTTCACCGGCGGACACGGCCATTTGCGTGGTTACTGACGGACACAGCGTGCAGCATCTTTTTGGCGGCAACTCGGTATCAGCAACAATCGCGCTGGCACAAACTATTCAGGCCTACCCGGCACTCGAACAAATCTTCAAGGATGCACTCACCTTGGCTAAGACTGCTGTGCGTGCTCACGCTCCGGAAGTTCTTTCCGACGGCGTTTCAGAAAACGAAGTGTAATCAACTTTATCAATACAACTATGGCAAAAGAAAAATTAACACCAACCGACGACGGCCTGAGCATACAGTCTATCACGGCCAGTTGGTTTGAAGTAGGAATCCGTTATGACAAAACAATGGAGGATGGCACCCAGAAGAAGGTTACAGAACAGTATACCGTGGATGCGCTATCGTTTAGCGAAGCTGAGGCTCGCATTACAGAAGAAATGTCGGCCTATATCTCGGGCGACTTCAAGGTGGTTACTGAAAAGGTAGCTACCTACGGTGAGATCTTCTTCTCCGACAAAGATGCTGACGACAAATGGTACAAGGTCAAAGTAGCCTTCATCACCATTGATGAGAAAACAGAGAAGGAGAAGCGCTCGCGTGTCACTTATCTGGTTCAGGCCAACAGCACGGCCAAGGCTGAGAAGTATATGCACCATGTGATGGGCGGTACCATGATCGACTATGAGGTACTTTCGGTATCTGACACTAAGATTATGGATGTGTTCCGGCACTCCTATGCTGACAAGCCAGGTAACAAGATTCCTGCCACTGTTGCTAAGAAGATGTGTGAGCAACTACCGGAAGATGCCATTGAGAAGGTTAATCTCATGGATGAGAATGAGAAGAGTGGCCTATTCTTCATCGGTCGTACTCTTGCCAAACCGGCAAAGTATGAAGAGAGACGAATAGTTACTTTGCAAGCCGGCTCGGTGATAGCTGACATCGACATGTATCAAGGCTTACTGCATGCTGGTATGGCGGCGAAGGATCTCACGGTGTATCTCGTCAAACTTCCGGAAAATATGCAAGGTCCGGACACAGACAAAGAAGAATAGCCCATGAAGCGCGTGCACGTTGAGATAGGATTGGAAAGCTACGACGCTCCCGTGGTCCAGGAATGGCCGGATGATCCCTTCTGGAAAGACTACATCAAAGTACAGAAGGTTCCACACACCACAGCCTTGATGCACAAGCGTTGGGTGCGCTGCCTCGATGATGAGGCTCCGGCCACTACCACTTGTGAGGAGTTCCTCCGCACTCATTGGGACAAACAGCGCAACTGCCTTGGCACTGACTATCTGGAGGAGTTCTACCAACTATATCGAAGCTGCCATAATCCTAAACCCACAGTTGGCACTTCTCCGGTCTCAGCGCCTGCAATGGTAGCAACAGGGGATGCACAGGGGATCCCCCATACATCCCCTCATCCGGTCGCTCCGTGCACGCCTTCACCGGCTCCCTCTCACAAAAAGAAATCTAAGAAGGCTGTCTCTCATCAGCCTCAGCAACTCGAACTAAATTTTGATTGGTAATATGAAGCGTTGTTTCTATCATACTAAATACGGCCGTGTAGTGGAGCGTGAAGGCTATGCCACTCGCATATCATGGAGCAAGCAAATGCTTGATGATCTTCGGCGCCTCTATCCTCGTACAAAGAATGAGGACGTGGCGATAGAGTGCGGCGTCTCTGTCCGCACGATGATCCGCAAAGCTCGTGAGCTGGGTTTGCAGAAGGATCCGGAATGGATGCGTGCTCACTCTCGTGCCAACTGCAAGACAATGCGTATTCTGAACAAATGCATAGGGAACAGTGGACAATGGAAACGTGGCGAGCACGCTTCGCCTGAGCACGAGTTTAAGCCTGGCCGTCGTGTCTGGACCGACGATAAGGTTATTCAGCTCCGTCAGCTCTACGCAAAGCACACCTCTCGGGAGGTTGCGGATATAATGGGCGTGTCGGTGAGCGCAATCAATAACGCCTCTCGCGTTTTCGGTCTGCGCAAGGATCCCGATTGGCTGCGTTCTCATCGTCGCTACGTTCAAATGCAATTAGCAAGCAAAAGAAGAAAGAAATGAAGAAAAGAACGATCACAATTACGATTTACAGTCCACGCGAACTTTGGGATAAGTTTGCGTATTGGATTTGGCGGCTGATTCTTTTTCACTATCGGCTTCAGTGCCGCAATCTTGTAAACGATCTGGAGAATGATATAACTAATCATATAGGTGAAATCATTACTGAGGCCTATAATCAACAGGGCACTCCTCATTGGGTGGGGACAATGAATAAAGAAATAATGAAGAAAGTAACCAGTGACTTTGAACTATATAAGAAACTGGTTTATTATGGACCATATAAAGATTAAGCATTATGGAAAAACAGAATGAATTGAAGCTGGTGCACTACACCGGCACTAAGACTATCCAGGCTTGCCCGATGAGCAAACTGGATGCAGAGAAAGAACTTGGTCGTTCTCTCAAATCGGCTCACTCCAAAGAAGGTGAGGATGAGCCAGGCTATCTTGTAGTCTATCCTGACGGCTATCGTTCATGGTCGCCTGAATCTGTCTTTGAAGATGCCTATCATTGCACTGAAGATGAAATAGATACTATTTCTTATGAGCTTTCTATCTTTCGTGGTATTTTATCTCGTTTACAAACTTACAGGGATAGAAGTCGCGAAATAAGCTTGGAGGCCGGGAGGTACTATGGACTGCTCCAACTAACAGGACAAAAAGCGGTAGATCTGCGTAACATGTTACATCAACAATCAAATAAGCAAGCCACTCATGAAGAAGTCTAAAGCAACTATCACTATCTCCCCGGTCGCATGGTCCGGGGAGAAGGTATTGAAATTCCAGGCATGCGGCGAGTGCTCCGGCCGTCGTATCTGGGGTGATCCTCGCGCTACTCAGAAAGGCGCTCTCTCGGCGTTGGCTCAGGCCTGCGAAAGCTTCGCTACGGCTGCTGGCAACATCAATGCAGAATTGAACAGTGACAAGTATCAAAAGATTATCAACAATGCAGAAGATCCTATTTAACGATGCGTTCCACCTCACAGAAAAGGTGCTTAACGGCGACAAAACAATGACACGTCGTGTTGCTCGCCTGATGATTGAAGAGAAACAACACCTCGACGACACTGCCGACTTTGAATCGGTGGCAAAGATACTCATCAACTTGCGTTCTCACTATCACGTGGGCGAAGATGTGGCCGTGGCCATGAGTTATGAACACGCCTATCAACTCATACAGAAAAGGATTGCAGAAATCAATCCGGATGTAGTCACAACGGCTGCTCTCGACTATAAGGTGTGGGCAGAGAAACTTCCAGGATGGAGCAATAAGATGTTCGTGCTCTCTCAGTTCATGCCCTACTTGATTACTATTGACGAAGTGCGACTGGAGCGTTTGCAGTGGATCTCACCTGGCGACTGCATACAGGAAGGTGTGCGTATCAACGATGCCGGCAAGGAAACATTCTATACCATTGGCAACGGCCAGGTCTTTGATGATCCTCGCGCTGTTTTCGCTGGTCTTGTCAATCGCTGCATGAATAAAGACGTGTTCAGCGAAAACCCGTGGGTGTTCGTCTATCACTTCTCGGTACATTCTTCTCCATTCCTGGAGCATCAACTATCAAACGTCAAGCCACATGAGCAAGAGTAACTATTTCCCTCCCACCTCGCCAACGGAAGAACATCCGGGAGCGTGGTATGCTGAATACATTGCCGACTTCATGCGGCGCACTGCACCAAAGGTATATTTCTCGCCGTTCTTTCCTCTGAGTGCTTCGACGGTTCCTTTATTCATAAGGCCTCAACACGATTGGTAGTTTATCACATCAACCTCAACAAGCATAACTAATTTTGTACACATGAGTAAACTTAGATTATTTGATTTGTTCCGGTCGTGGCTGCATGATTACTTCAAGCATCCACTGGAGAATATACGGCAAGCGCGGCCTATCATCCCTGGGCGGCTCTATTCCAACTTCGGAAACATCTGCAAGGCGGTGCCCATGACTGATGAGGAACTTGCCTTTGTGGCTGCTCACAAGTTTGCGCTGCCCTTGGGTGTCTTGACTGCTGTTCCTGGTGCTTCTATCCAGTTCATGGAGGATTTATACAGTGAGCTGGGGGATGAGAAAGAAGAGCTTGATACACAGACTGGTGATCTCAACGAGCTCTACAAGAAACAGAAGGAGTTGCAGCGCACTCAGTTGCGTATCTCATTCGACGATGGCATACCGTCTCGTTGCAACCTCTGTGACTTCCACAAGAATGGCATACCCTGTCCTCTCTACAATGTACTGAAGGATGGCTCCACCGTCTGCGACACTCACAAGTATATCATCATCAAGCATAACAATAGCGTATGAAAAAGAATAAACCGGCTTCCAGTCCTTCAACGACGGGCGCTAATGGTGGCCTCAACCGTCGCGCACGGCGCCAACTGGAGCGTACAAAGAAAAAGCGCACGCGCCTTATTTCTGATCCCTCAAAGATAGTCACTAAGGATAAGGTTATATATAAGGACAACTCCTATATAGACAAAACAAAGCGTTTGTTCACTTCTGGTCTCCAGGCCGTCAAGGATCGTCTTGCACGCAAGAAGCAAACCTTTGATCTCCCCGAACAAGTGAACATGGTGCGCAAGCCTCTCCGGACAACGGTGCTCGTACTGAATAAGGATGGGCGCTCTCGCACGATACTTCCGGACATTCCAGGCTGCCACAAGATTCTCTGTCATGGCTCCATTGCTAAGGTGATGGTATCGGGTGTGTGCATGTTGGTGCGTGTGCAAGCGTCTGAGGATGCTCACGGCGTCTTTATTGATGGCTCCTGGGCTATCACGCCTGCTGACTATCGCCTCATCAATGAGACTACCATTCAGCATGTGCGCCGGCGGCGTTGGTGGTTCTTGCATCGCTACTGGTATGAGATCTCATTCGATGGCCATGTGCAACCGGCTAATCTTTTCTTCGACTACAACATGGAGGTGCTTTCTCACAAGCAACGCTTCTGGATAACTCGCGAGTATGTACCGGTACGCAAGAATAACTCTACCGTCGTTGGTGGTACTCCCGTTCGTGTCTACAACGACTACTTCCGTTTCTGGCGCTTCAAGCCAAATAAAACCACTGCTTCCCGTCTTTCCACGACGGGGCAAAAAGATTAATGATTATGAATCAGGAAATAAAATTTAAGGGCCTCAGCCTCAACCGTGATGAAGAGATCATTGATAATGGTGAGCTCTCCCTTTGTGGTGGCGTGGAGCTGCACGACGGCGCGCTGCGTCCGTCGGTGCTCTCTGGTGAGTATGTTGGCCGGCCTTCTGGGGATGGCATAACGCCTGTTCCTCTCACTACAGGACAAGATACTTATAAGGATGCTAACGGCAATACTATCGAATATCCCTGCACGCTGCGTTATGTCCATGAGACAACGGCCTACAAGCATTTCATTGCTGAATACACCAACGGCACATATCATGAGCTTTATTGGTATGATTTCGACGGTACCTTCATGGGCCTTGTGCATAAGTTCTCTGATGGTGTTACTATCAAGTCTGTGGAAAGCGTGGGGAATACAGTTATTATTCTTGCCTCTGATGGCATCCACTATGCGCTCTGGAAGAATACCGACACTCTTTATAAGTACCTCGGGCAAAAGCCTCCATTCCTCACCATAAGATTTGATCTGAGCGATAATCAGACTGCCGACTATGAGACTGGCGGTATCTCTGTGGATGGCTCTGCAGATGGCTTCAACGCTGCCTTCCAACAGACAACTACAAAGTGTTGGGATGTTCTTAACAAGGTTGAAACTTCAACGGCTTTCAAGGCTGGAGATACTGTTTTCCGTATCAAGACGGATAAGCAAGGTGATATAACAGATCAGGTGTGGGCACTCATCAACCGTACTAACAGCACCATCGCCAAGGCTGGCCACTTCTACGCTAACTTCTTCGTGCGCTACTGCTATCGGCTCTACGATGGCTCCATGGTCATGCACTCGGCGCCTATCTTCATGCCGGTGTTGGTTCCTGGCAACTTCCAGGTGTATGTTGTCAATGCCCATAAGGATAGCGACACTTCGGTGGGCCTCGACGACACTATCAAGGTAAACCGTGTGGATAGCAACGGCAAGAGTTATGCTTTCTCCATTGGTAAGCTCACCTTCATGTATAACCCTCGCAATGTGAAGTTGAAGTACACATGGATGAGCAACAATGAAGTTGTGTCTGGCCTCAAAGAGTGGTCCGATATTGTGAAGTCCATTGATATTTTCGTGTCGGCTCCCATAACGCGCACTGATAGCGCTCAGACGTGTAAGAATATCATCATGCAGAAGCCTGACTATGGCATACGCACGTATGGCGAGTTTTCCAACATCTGGCACTACGACGGCGACACTTCGCGTGTTGGTATCTATGTGGTTGATGTTCCTGGTCTCACTGATGAGGCTTACGCGGATAAGATAGCCAACGTCTCTGCCTTCTTCAAAATTCACTCCATCAAGATCAACGACGAGTTTGGCGGTACCGGCGAATGGCATGTTATCACTGATAGCTCCGCTATTGAGAATGTCACTACTCAGGAGCAAATGAAGGACGACTACAAGACGCACAACTACATCTTCCCTGTTGGATCCTACGTCTACAATCATCGGCTCAACGTCTTTGGAGCTTATGAGAAACTGTTTCAGGGCTTCAATCCGCAACAACTTTTCCCTGAATACCCGTATCTGGTCTATAAGAATAACGCCAACATATCTAAGATGGTGGTACGCCTTAGCACGACTGATGGCTACAAGCATGTGGAGATACCAACATCCGGCCTCGGCTCTCGTAGTTTCGATACTTACGTGCTCTATAATATGCCTAAGTTCTATCCGGATTCGCGCGCTGACCACATGTATATTTGGTGGACTGACATCGACAACAATGTCTCTCACGTCACCGACTTTATTCTCACGGCCTGCAATGAGCTCAACGGCGCAATGAATATCGGAAAGTTCACTGAGGATTACACATACATATCCTCTGAGCCAACCTACACCGTGGACGATATTGTCACCATGCCAAACAAGATCTACACATCGGAAGCGGACAACCCTTATTACTTCCCTGTCAATGGCATCAACACGGTGGGCATCGGTACTATCCGTGGCATAGCCTCAACTACCCGTGCGCTCTCTCAGGGCCAGTTCGGCCAATATCCTCTCATGGCGTTCTCTACGGATGGTATCTGGGCGCTCGAAGTGGCATCTTCTGGTACTTACTCCAGTATTACGGATGGTATCTGGGTGCCCGAAGTGGCATCTTCTGGTACTTACTCCCGTATTCATCCTATCTCCCGTGAAGTGTGCATCAATGCTGCGTCTATCGCTCAACTCGATCAGTCGGTGGTCTTTGCCACTGACCGTGCACTGAACAAGGTAGTGGAATCGTCTGTTGCTTCCTTCTCGGATATGCTCGACGGGCCTTTCTTCAACATTGCCTCTCAGCTCGGCAAACTGCGTGCGCTCTTCGCTGCGGATGGCAAGTATCAGGATGAAGAGATTATCCAGCTCATCGACTTCTCCACTCCTCCTATCGAATACTTCAAAGATGGCACTGTCCTCAATGACTACGTGAACAAGCGTCTCATTATCTTGCCGGCTGTTCCTTCTCAGGAGGATATAGACGATAATAAAGAAGTGGCACTGGTCTACTCTATTCGTGATGGTGCCTGGTCCACAATGATGATAGAAACGCCTCTGGCGGTCCTCAACTCTAATCCTTATCCTTACGTACAGAAAAGGGATGGCTCGGTTCTCATGCTGAATAAGAAGTACGACTATACAGATCAGACGGTACACTCGGGCCTCATCGTTACTCGTACTCTCAACTTCCAGGGTGTCCGACTGGCCATTAATGGCTTTGCTCAGCTCTCGGATGCTAAGGAGCCAGGAGTGATATTCTTCTACGGTTCCAACGATAACCGTACATGGAAGTGTTTTGGCTGGTCGCATCAGGATCATGTGTCCTATCTCCCTGCTCCGGCCTACCGTTTCTTCCGGCTTGCTCTCTTCTTGCGTCTTACTCCAGGAGAAAAGTATTGGGGCACTCAACTCAACGTTACACAAAAATATGCCAAGCTATGAAGTCAAAGAAAAACATGTATAACATCATCTACAGGCTGCGCAACCGTGGCCTGCGGATTGATACTCGTGAGCGTATGGTGTTCCCCACCATGGCTTTCCCTGTTGAGGCTGGCAATTATCCTCCTCTGCTTAAGAAGCTCTGCTCTCAGTATGGTTTCAATGTTCAATTGGAGACGTTTGAAAGTGGCTCTCGGGCGCGCGTCTATATCTCCGGCCCTATCTCTCACTATGATCTTAAGGAGCGTATGGAAACTTTCTCTAAGGCTGAACACTTGTTACGCAAGCAAGGCTATCTGCCTATCAGTCCTTTCAAGAATGGTATTTCCCAGTCAGCCGACTGGCATCTGCACATGCGCAAGGATTTCACAATGCTCCTCACGTGTCAGTACATCTATTTCCTCCCTGAATGGGAGAAGTCTAAAGGTTGCCGGCTGGAACTTGACGTTGCCGTGTCCTCCGGCCTCACCGTCCTAAAATTCTAAGATTATGACTGATAAGAAATGCCCTAAATGTGGAAGTAGGAACTTCCAAATTATCGATTATTCCGTAACTGGATACATCTATCAAGTAGAAGATGGTGTAGTAACTGGTGATGGTGATGATGCTGGTGGTGAGCATGTACGCACTATCTGTGAATGTGCTGAATGTGGCCACGTTTGGCATCCAAGAAATTTTGATTTTGAGGTAGATGGGTAAGGATTGGACGGGAAATAGAAAGAGCACCTACGTTACTATCGGAGCAAGCTCACATTCCGAGCATGCACGCCAACGTGAGGATTACTATGCTACCTCTCCAGAAGCCACAGAATGGCTGCTGCGCCTTGAAAAGTTCTCAGGGCCTATCCTGGAGCCTGCATGTGGCGAAGGTCATATCTCAAAAGTTCTCAGTAGGGGGTACGACGTCACCTCTCGGGATCTCATAGACCGGGGCTTTGGAGAAGTGGCCGATTTCCTTTCTATCGACAATCTCCATTGGGATGGGGATATAGTTACCAACCCACCATACAAGTATGCTCAGGAGTTTGTGGAGAAGGCTTTACAGATCATTCCCGATGGGCACAAGGTTTGCATGTTCCTCAAACTGACGTTCCTTTCATCAAAGGCACGTAGATATCTATTCGATACTCAGCCTCCCTGTCGTGTGTGGGTGTCGTCCTCTCGTTTGAAGTGTGGTTTCAACGGCCATTTTGAAGGTCCTTCTTCGGCTGTTGATTATGCCTGGTATGTGTGGGTAAAAGGTTACAAAGGTGATACTGTTATTAAGTGGTTCAACTGATATGATTGTTTTGAAGTTGGTTGTCCAGGCTGTCTTGATTGCAGTTCTGGTGCCATTGTTCTCTCGTCTGTGGAGTGCCTTGCTTGCTCATGTTCATTTACCTGCTTGGAAAAGAAGGTTAATAAAATACTATATTATACCAAAGCCTGGTCGTACTCCTGATATATACGATGGGGAAAAGTATTGGCGTGTAGAAGATGCATATTGGGTAGGCTTCTACAACAAATGGCCATTTGTAATTATTCAGTGGCATTAATGAGTAACTCCTCTAAACATGCGAAGGCCGT
>DLDC01000048.1:0-588 GCA_002480935.1 Prevotella sp. UBA7782
CTTTTCATAACTTTGTCCACAGAATGGCTCAATCACCAGGCTGCTCTTTGCAGCCAAGGAGAGAGACTTGGCAAGACAAAAAAATTATTGAAATGAAAAAGCGATTACTCTTATTCTTCACGGCACTCATCACGCTGATAGTCATTGTGCTCACTGCGGCAGGCATCTACATGCTCAACTTCTCGCTGAAACCGGCTCACAACAAGGGGCGCGACGAGCAAGCCATGTACCGAAAAATGTTTGCCGAGTTTCCGCAAGACAAGCCATGGGTGGACAGCCTGCGCGCGGCCGGGGCGCTGCACGACACCATTGTGGTGGCAGCCGACGGCGACCGGCACCATGCCGTGTATATTCGCGCTGCACGAAAGACGGCCCGCACGGCCATGCTCATACACGGCTATACCGACTGCTACGTCAATATGCTGGCCATAGGCAAGATATATGCCGACATGGGCTATAACCTCTTCTTGCCCGAACTGCACGGAAACGGTAAGAGCAAGGGACATGAGGAGCAGATGGGATGGAAAGACCGGCGCGACATCAGACAGTGGATGGACGTGGCACGCAAGGTATTCGGTGACTCGGTGC
>DLDC01000048.1:598-2339 GCA_002480935.1 Prevotella sp. UBA7782
GTGGTGCACGGCGTGTCGATGGGTGCGGCCACCACGATGTGCGTGTCTGGCGACACCACACCCAGCTTTGTGAAGTGCTTTGTGGAGGATTGCGGCTACACAAGCGTATGGGATGAGTTCAGCCATGAACTAAAAAACCAGTTCGGCTTGCCCCCCTTCCCGCTCATGTACACCACCTCGGCACTGTGCAAGTTGCGCTATGGCTGGACCTTCGGGCAGGCTTCGCCGCTCAGACAGGTGGCCAAATGCCGCAAGCCCATGCTCTTCATACACGGCGATGCCGACGATTTCGTTCCATCATGGATGGTATGGCCCCTCTATAAAGCCAAACCCCAGCCCAAGGAAATATTTATAGCCCACGGCAGCAAGCACGCCAAGAGCTATCACGACCACCCCGTGGCCTACCGCAACAAGGTGGTTGGTTTCGTGAGAAAATACATCAGATGAGGGCATATTGCCGGTATGCCGCGCCGGCACTACCCTACTCTGTTTGCAAAAAAGGCCTTTTTGCCTTGCAAAATAGGCATTATCAGCAGCCGAAACAGGCACTTTGGGCTTGCAAAACAGGGCTTTTTAGAAAACGATGATATATCAACTATTGAATAACAAAAATACCATTAGATATGAAGACCGAATTTGAGAAGATGCGCTCTGAAGAGTTTTACGACTTCAGCAAGCCCGAAATAGCAAAAAGCCTTGACCATGCCAAGGTGCTTTGCACACGCTTGCAAACGCTGTCTATCAACTCACCAGAATATCGCGAGGTAATAGAAGACTTGATACCGGGCATACCCAAGAGCTCAACCATCTGCCCGCCGTTTCACTGCGACCATGGCAACGGCATCTCCATAGGCGAATGCTCGTTTCTCAACTACAACTGCACCATCCTCGACGGAGGCAGGGTGAGCATAGGAAGCAACGTGAAGATTGGCCCCAACTGCCAGCTCTACACGCCTCAGCACCCCTTCGACTATATGCAGCGGCGCGGCACCCGCGAGACGGCCTACCCCATTGAGATAGGCGACGACACGTGGCTGGGAGGCGGAGTGATAGTATGTCCCGGCGTGAAGATAGGCAAACGGTGCATCATTGGGGCTGGTTCGGTGGTGACGAAAGACATACCCGACGACTGTATGGCGGCCGGCAACCCTGCACAAGTGAAGAAGCATCTGCGCTAGGGGCACCTTGCCCGGCAGTATATACAGCCGCACAAGCCCCACCAACCTTACTGTATATAATTGAAAAAGCGTGCCCGGACATTCTCTGTCCCAGCACGCTTATTGTCTTGATGAATGAAAGCCTTAGGCTCTTATTAAGCCTCTGCTGCAGGTGTTTCAGCTGCAGGAGCCTCTGCGCCTTCTGTTTCTGCCTTTGCAGCAGCCTCTTCTGCGGCCTTAGCAGCCTCAGCCTCAGCTTTTGCCTTAGCCTCAGCAGCCTTCTTGTCAGNNACCTTCTTGGCGATAGCCTCATTCACTTTCTTCTCTGCCTCAAGGCTCTTTGCGCGTGCAGTTTCACGTGCGTCAGCTGCCTTCTTGGCAATTGCGTCGGTAGCAGCCACCTTAGCCTGCTTCCAAGCATCGAATTTCTGCTGGCAAGCAGCCTCATCGAAGGCTCCCTTACGCACACCGCCGCGAAGGTGCTTCATCATGTAGACACCCTCACCCTTCAGGATGTTGCGAACAGTGTCAGTAGGCTGTGCGCCTGTTTCTACCCAATAAAGGGCACGGTCGAAATTCAAATC
>DLDC01000048.1:2348-6700 GCA_002480935.1 Prevotella sp. UBA7782
GTACCAATCTTCTCGATAAATCTACCATCACGTGGTGCTCTCACATCGGCGATAACGATTCTGTAGAAAGCATAGCTTTTACGTCCGCCGCGTTGCAATCTGATCTTAGTTGCCATAATTTTACTTTGTAATTTATTTAATTAGGTTTGAATTTTATGCTGCCATCTCGTGACAGCGGGTGCAAAGTTACATCTTTTCTATGAGAAAAGGGAGGTCTCAGAAGGCAGCACATGCAACAATTAAGCATTATTAACTGTCTTTCAGAGACTTCCCCTTACTTAGTCATTATCTGATAATGAGTTTCCTGGTTGCGCCTTTCTCATCGGCCACTACATAGGTACCGGCCTTGAGCTGAATGCTTCTGATGTCGTCAGCCTCAGCCACTTGGGCTCCGTCGAGGCTGTAAACGCGCACCCGTCCGCTCATTTGCTGCTGGCTGACCCGACCAATTCCGAGGGGTACTGTGGGCACCAGAGTCACATGGATGGTGTCAGAATTGTAGTAAGCTTTATCGGTTGTGGTGCAGAAAGCGTTGAGCTGAGTAGAGTCGCTCACAGTTTTTGAGCCGTAATACACCTGGAAGGCAGCGCTGCCATAGCTGTAGCGGATGGAGCCTCTGGCCGCCTTAAGAGTGAAGCGAAGCGAGCCTGAGCTAAGCGTATCGACCGTTACGGTAGGCGCCGGCAGCTGTTGCTGCATGGTGAAGGTGGCACTCACTGTGGCTGAGCGGTGCATGCCTACCGAGTCGGTATAAGCCTTCACAGTTGTGGTCTGATATATCATGAAAGGCTTTTCATACTTCTTGAAGTCGTCTGTACTGCCAGTTGAGTAGTACACGGTACCGCTGTCAGCCTTGAGCGTTATCTGTGTTGAGTCGCGGAAATAGTTCTTTCCGCTTATCACAGGCTTGGGCATGAGCAGCGTATCAACGGGATTATAGATGAAAGATGCCAACTGTGTGTTGCTGTCATAGGTCATCTGCACCACGGGTTTATGCGCCAGCAAGCTCTTGTCAGGACCCACATTATACCATGACATAGAGGGTTTCGACGTATCGGTGAGACTGTCATTGCCGTTATAAGGATACAGATCGCCCCATGTATAGTAGGTGCTGTTATTGGCATGATAGAGCGTCAGGTTTTGTTTACCGTTGCTGCTGTATGACGGAGTGTTCACATAGTTGTCGTCCCAGATGCTCTTCACATAGTTAACATGAATGGCCATGATGCCGCTACCGGGCAGATAAGCGTCCCAACCCTTTGCCGTACGGTTGTCAAGAAGGATGTACTCGCTGCGGTCGGGGTCGTTTAAGTTGCGCACACTGTCATTATATATCGCATATACAGGACCGTTGTCTACCTGCGGCTGAATGCCCGTTATGGTGTCGTTGCGTCCTTTCAGCTCCTGATAATCAATCCATCCGGCAGCCCACTTCTCATAAGAGCTGTAGCCTACTGGCACCCATGCGTTGTCGCCGGGGCCACCATAGCTGCCGTGATCCATCAGGTCGTAGCTGCCCATGCCGTAAGCGCCTCCATAAGCAATGTCATATAAGTCGGGGAAACCAAGGCAGTGAGAGAACTCATGCGCCATTACGCCGATGCCCATAGGCGTGGTTGATGAAGTGGAGCCATTAATTTCGTTGCCGTAAGCAAAGGAATTGATGCGCACGCCGTCGAATGCCAAGTTGTAAGCAGTGCCTCCATACTGGGCCACATAGGCATTCCAGTCATCAAAGCTTGATGCAGCCGGCCACACAGTAGACGAAGCGCCGCCTGTAGCCTCGCCCGTTCCGGCATAAATAACGTACACCTGGTCTACATCTCCGTCGTTATCCCAGTCGTAATCCTTCCAGTTCAGGTCTGGGCGAAGCGAGTCTGCCAACTCACAAGCCTCTGCCACCATCTCAAAAGTATTGGCATCATTACCGTAAGCGTCGTTGCGACCATAGTAGCTGTAGGTATTCGAGAGGTTGAGGGGGCCAACCACGTCGAACGTAAGGTCGAGCTTGCCGTTGCTCTGAGCGTAGAAGTAGTCGTGCAACGAGCCAATGGCACCGTAGGTATTGGTATATCCCTGCGTGTTGCAGATAGAATTGAAGTAAACCGAGTCGTGTGCAGCGAGGAACTTCTTATTAGTAAAGTTCACCAAAATCACAAGATTGCGGTGCTTACCCGTTATCACTCTACGGTCAGACGAATAGCCTGCAGTTGCCGAAGCCTTCTTTATGCGATTAAACTTGCTGAAGGAGGGCACGAAAGCGCGCACGGCCTCAATGCGGTTTTGCGAACATGCGGCAGCAAAATCGCGCTCGTAGGCAGTACGGGCTGCAGCCTCATGAGCCAGCATACCGCTGGTTGTCATGCCGAAGCCCACACCATCAGCATATTCATAGCTACCCTTCACCTCTACAACAGGCACGTTGTCGCGTGTGATGAAGTAATGTAAATGCTCATCACCCACCTGCATCAGCTCTAAAGTAGTGCCATCACTCTGCGTAACGGTGCGCCAAACTCGCTGAGCAGGTATTGCTCCTGCCGTCAGAACAATAGCCAACAGCATGAGAACGAGGAATAGTTTCTTCATTTTCTGATTACTTGTTTATAATGTTACAACTATATTAATTGGTGCAAAAGTACCTCATTTCTTCCAAATATCAAAATTATTCGCCCGTAATCTGCAAAAATTGCAATTTTATACGTAATTTTGTAAGCATGATAAAACTTTCTATTCTCATTCCAACATATAATGACGAATGCCTCAGCATGGCTCGTTCGCTGCACAGCCAGTGCGAAGCAGCGGGCGCAGACTATGAAATCATCGTTGCTGATGATGGCAGCAATGACGACCAGACACGGCAAATCAACGCCCGAGTGGGGCTGATGGAGCATTGCAAATATTGCCGTCGGGATAAGAATATGGGGCGTTCGGCCATCCGTAACTGGCTTGCAGAGCAGGCCAAAGGCATGTGGCTGCTCTTCATAGACGCCTCTACAACCATACCTGAGGGCTTTGTGAGCCGTTATCTTGCCCACATAGGTGCGGCTGATGTTGTAGTGGGAGGTGTAGCTGTGCGCGACGGGGGCAACAAAACCAACCTTAGATGGCGTTATGAGCACGCCAAGATGAGAAAGCACAAAGCCTCCGAGCGCAACAAGCATCCCTACAAGAGCTTCAGGACCACCAATTTTATGGTGAAAAAAAGTGTTATGCTGAGCCACTCTCTACCCATGAACGTGGCCGGATATGGCTATGAAGACGTGCTGTGGGGCAAGAAGCTGGCGCAAGACGGCGTGAGTGTGCGGCACATAGACAACCCTGTGTATTATGATGAATTGGAGAGCAACACCCGATACCTGCAAAAGCTGGAAGAGAGCATGCGCACCTTGCTGATCCATAACGCTGAGCTGCAAGGCTATTCACCACTGCTCAGCATGGCCACAAGGCTCAAGAAGCTGGGGCTCATGCCTGCCATTTCCGGGCTATACACACTCTTAGGCCCCGCTCTGCGCACGCTGCTGCTGAACCATCAACCGCCCATCAACGTGCTGCAACTTTACAAGTTACTCTACTACTGCCACCTTTCAAAACAAAAAAAAGTTTCAACCTCAGCTTGAGCCAAGGTTGAAACTCCTCAAAAACATCTAATCTACTTACCTCTATTTAATGCTTATTTCGCGAACATTCGATTTCTTCTCTTCCTGTAACTTAGGCAGGGTGATGGTCAGCACACCGTCTTCTACACGGGCTGAAATCTTATCCTTGTCTACATCCTCAGGCAAAGTGTAAACTTGCTGATAGTTGCTGTAAGAGAATTCACGGCGCAAATAGTGCTCTTTACGCTCCTGCTTGCCGTCTTCCTCCTTATGCTCCAACTTGTTCTCTATGGCAAGTTCCATGTCACCGTCGGCGTTAAGAGATACTCTTACAAAGTCTTTCTTGATGCCGGGAACGGCAATTTCCATTGTATAATTGTGCTCGTCCTCCTTCACATTCACTGCCGGAGCAGTTGCATTCATGCGATTCATAGCGCGAGTATCAAAGAAATCATCAAACGCATTGTCAAACCAATTAGCCATACCATTCAAAACTGGATACATCATAGTTAAAATCTCCTATTATATTTTGTTTATTTTTTATCGTTTTCTGAAGCTTTCCAGCCTCTGCGGTCGTGCGGCTTGCACCGCCTTCGCGCCTCAGCCATCGGGCTTCACATATACTTTTGCAATATGCGTGCCGAGAGATGAAAAGCTAAGAAGTAGACCGAAATAATGCCATAATGACAGAAAGAGCATTATTAATCGAAGTTTTGCATGTCATTTTGACACATATTAAACCTCGATAGGATGTAT
>DLDC01000219.1 GCA_002480935.1 Prevotella sp. UBA7782
TGATTTTAACCATAATACAAATTAGTTATATCAATCAAAGATGGCGCAAAGGTACTTCTTTTTTATATAACCACCAAATACTGGGCCCATCTATTTGGCTTAAGCCCCAAGTTACTTGCCCCGGCTGCTCACACATGCCGTCGCAACCACTCCATCACAACGTCGGTAAGGTAGGCTTGCTCGCCCGCCGTGAGAGCCCGCCCCTTGGGTATGCNNGTATGCCATGCCACTTCAGCAGGCACGAGCGGCAGCAACAGCCCGTGGCGTGCTGCGCAATGAACGGTGGAAACACGCCATGACGCATAGGTGTTTGCCTGCCATCGTTGCTTATGACGGCCGGAGCCAGCCTGCGCGCGATGGTTTCGGCCGCTCCTTGCCTTATCTTATCCCAGCCTTTGCACGCGATGTAGGCCTTGTCGGCCGCATTGAGGTAGAAGCTGCTCCTGAACTTAGACTGTGCCAGCCTGCTGAACAGGGCATCAAACCGGCCGTCGGGCTCTGCTGTGGCAGTCTGACTCACGGGTTCAGGGGACTGGCGCGACGGGTGCTGCGTGGCCGACATCTCCTCGTCAGAAAACAAGCTCAACTCAACGGGAGTGCTTCTCTGTTTTTCTTTCATTCTCATCTTCTCCGTCAAAGCACAAATTATGCAGCCCATGCGCCCCGAGTCTGGCTCAAAGAGCCATGCGGCACACAGCTTGCTATGCATCAACCAACCTACAAAGATAGCGCAAAAAAGTCAAAACGCCAAATTGGGCAGCATCTCTTTCACGCGCGCTGACGCCCCTTAGAAAGTGAGAAAATGGTGATTCAGTCAACCAACTGATAATGAGTCAGTTAACAAAACATGCCTTTCTGCTTGGCAAAATAGGCACTTTTGCGTTGCAATATAGGCATTATTGCATTGCGAAAAGGGCATTATTGCCAAGCAGAAAGGCTTAGTTGAGCAGTTATCAGTTGAGTTTGGAAAGATATTCAGCGCACATCTCGGCACAGCGCTCGCCGTCTATGCCTGCTGATACGATGCCTCCGGCATAGCCGGCGCCCTCGCCACAAGGGAAGAGACCGTGAATGCTCACATGCTCTAGCGTCTCTCTGTCGCGCAGGATGCGCACGGGCGAGCTCGTTCTGGTCTCGGTTGCGATGAGCACGGCCTCATTGGTCAGGAAGCCATGGGCACGCTTTCCGAAGGTGAGGAAGGCCTGCTGCAAGCGCTTCACGATGTAAGGAGGCATCCAGAAATGCAAGGGGCTCGACAGCAATCCAGGGGCATACGAGCTGCGGGGCAGGTCGAACGACAGCCGATTGTTTACAAAGTCGGCCATGCGCTGGGCGGGTGCCGTCTGCTGCATGTTGCCTTGCTGCCAGCAACAACGCTCCAGCCACTCCTGACAACGCATCACGCGCAGTGCCTCGGGCACGTCTTGCCGCTCCTGCTCAGGCAGAAAGGCATCTACATCGTCGGGCTCCAGCTGCACCACCATGCCTGAGTTGCTCCACTGCGTGCCACGGTTGGCCGGGCTCATGCCGTTGGTTACTATCTGCTGAGGGCCCGTGGCAGCCGGTATGACAAAGCCTCCGGGACACATACAGAAGCTGTAAACGCCCCTGCCCTCTACCTGCGTAACAAACGAGTATTCGGCTGCGGGAAGATATTTGCCGCGTCCCTGGCGGCGATGATACTGTATTTGGTCGATGAGCTGGGCCGGATGCTCCAGCCTGACGCCCATGGCGATGCCCTTGGCCTGTATGTCTATGCCCGCATCATGCAGGTAGCGGTAGACGTCGCGGGCCGAATGGCCAGTCGCCAATATCACCGGGCCGTGGAAAGTGAGCTCTGCTCCGTCGGTGAGACGCACTGCGCCTACGCCCTCCACGGTGTTGCCGGCTATGAGCAAGCGCGTCATCTTGGTCTGAAAGTGCACCTCGCCGCCACACCTTATTATATTATTACGCATGTTTTCTATCACCCTTGGCAGCTTGTCGGTGCCTATATGGGGATGAGCGTCGGCCAGGATAGACGTTGAAGCGCCATGCTGACAAAACACGTTGAGTATCTTCTCTACCGAGCCGCGCTTCTTGCTGCGCGTGTAAAGCTTGCCGTCAGAGTAGGCTCCTGCACCACCCTCGCCAAAGCAATAGTTACTTTCGCCATTCACCTTCTGCGTCTTGGTGATGAGTGCCAGGTCTTTCTTGCGCTCGCGCACGTCCTTGCCACGTTCCAATACAACGGGGCGGTAGCCCAACTCGATGAGCTTCAGGGCAGCAAACAGTCCGCCGGGCCCCTCGCCCACCACGACAACGGCCGGCCGGCCGGTCACATCATGATACTCAGTGGGCTGAAAAGCCTCATCTTCTGGCTCTTCGTTCACATACACTCTCACCTTCAGGTTCACGTAAATGGTGCGTTGCCGGGCATCTATCGACCGTTTGAGCACCCTGATATGCTTGATGGTGCGCACGTCAATGCCTTTCTCACGACTCACATATTGTGCGATGCTGTCCTCGTCAAAGCCCTCTTGAGGCAGCACACGCAGTTGATATTCATTTATCATAATTACTTATTTTGTGGCAAAAGTAATCATTTTAGGCGTAAAACGTTGCTTATTGTAGGATTTCTTTGTACTTTTGCCCTCAAGTTTTGCTTTTCCCCCATTGTTTGGGGGGTTGCTTAATATTAATCGGTCAGGCCTCCGGGCAGGGCCACAAACACTTGCTTATGAAAGTATTGAAATTTGGCGGGACGTCCGTTGGTTCCGTTAAAAGTATCCTAAGCGTTAAGCGCATCGTAGAAAACGAGGCCAAGCGTCAGCCCATCGTAGTGGTGGTGAGCGCTCTGGGCGGCATAACCGACAAGCTGATTTACACTTCGAGGCTGGCCGTTGACGGCAACGAGAAGTGGCGAGAGGAATATGAGCTCATCAAGAGCCGCCACCACACCATGATAGACACGCTGATAACCGAGCCAAAGGCACGCGAAGACCTCTTCAACGCCGTAGACATGCTGCTCGAGCAGTTGCACTCCATCTACTACGGAGTGTTTCTTATTCACGACCTTAGCGACAAGACGCTTAACACTGTTGTATCTTATGGCGAGCGACTCAGCTCACTCATTGCAGCCACACTTATTAAAGGAGCCAAACGAATGGACTCGCGGCTCTTTATAAAGACTGAGCCCAAGAATCACAAAAACACTCTAGACGCCAAGCTCACCAACCATCTGGTGCGTGAAAGCTTTGCCGACATGCCGCGCATAAGCATTGTTCCGGGGTTCATCTCTACCGACAGAGACACCGGAGAGATCACCAATCTGGGGCGGGGTGGCAGCGACTACACGGCCAGCATCATTGCCGCGGCGCTAGACGCCGAGGCTCTGGAGATATGGACTGACGTAGACGGCTTTATGACGGCCGACCCGCGCGTCATCAAGAGCGCATACACCATCAACGAACTGTCGTATGTTGAGGCCATGGAGCTGTGCAACTTCGGCGCAAAGGTCATCTATCCACCTACCATCTATCCGGTTTGCGTGAAGAATATCCCCATTCTTGTCAAGAACACATTCAATCCTAAGGGTGCCGGAACGATTATCAAGCAGAAGATAGCCAACGACCAAAAGCCCATCAAGGGCATTTCTTCCATCAACGGCACGTCGCTCATCACCGTCACCGGCCTCTCCATGGTGGGTGTGATAGGCGTGAACCGACGAATCTTCACCACATTGGCCGACAACGGCATCAGCGTGTTTCTGGTGTCGCAGGCTTCGTCTGAGAACTCTACCTCCATCGGCGTGCGCGACGATGATGCCGACAAGGCCGTGGCTGTGCTTAACGAGGAGTTTGCAAGAGAGATAGCCACAGGCGCCATGTATCCCATGCGGGCGGAGAGCAACCTGGCTACCATAGCCATAGTGGGCGAAAACATGAAACACACACCGGGCATTGCCGGCAAGCTGTTCGGCACGCTGGGACGCTCGGGCATCAGTGTCATAGCCTGCGCGCAGGGTGGTTCGGAGACCAACATATCGTTTGTGGTGAGCGGAAAGCAGCTGCGCAAGTCGCTGAATGTGCTGCACGACTCGTTCTTTCTGAGCGAATACAAGGTGCTCAACCTCTTTATATGCGGCGTAGGCACGGTGGGCGGCAGGCTCATTGAGCAGATACGCTCGCAGTATGAGAACCTGAAAAAACGGTCAAGGCTTAAGCTCAACGTGGTGGGCATAGCCAGCTCGAAGAACGCTATCTTCAATAGAGACGGGCTAAACCTTGACAACTATCGCGAAGAGCTGCACAACTCGGAGCCGTCTGACTCTGAAAAGCTGCGCGACAAGATACTCTCGATGAACATCTTCAATAGTGTGTTTGTGGATTGTACGGCATCTCACGAGGTGGCTTCACTCTATCAAGCCTTTCTGGAGCATAACATCAGCGTCGTAGCAGCCAATAAGATAGCGGCATCAAGCAAGTATGAAAACTATCTCAAGCTGAAACTGACGGCGCTGCAAAGGGGTGTGAAGTTCAGATTTGAAACCAACGTGGGAGCAGGACTGCCCATCATAGGCACCATTAACGACCTTCGCAACTCCGGTGATAAGATACTAAAGATAGAAGCGGTGCTCTCCGGCACGCTCAACTTTATATTCAATGCCCTCTCACCCACTGTTACGCTGTCGCAGGCAGTGCACATGGCCAAGGAAGAAGGCTACTCAGAACCCGACCCACGCATAGACCTGAGCGGGGCAGACGTGATACGCAAGCTGGTCATTCTGACTCGCGAGGCCGGCTACAGGGTGGAGCAAGAGGATGTAGAGAAGCACCTCTTCATTCCCGACTCCTATTTTCAAGGGTCGCTGGAGGAGTTTTGGCGGCGCCTTCCTGAGCTGGATGCCGGCTTTGAAGCAGAACGGAAGAAGCTGGCCGAGAGACATGAGCGATGGCGATTTGTGGCTACCATGGACAACGGAAAGACCAGTGTGGCTCTAAAAAAGGTGGGGGCCAGCCATCCTTTCTATAACCTTGAGGGCAGCAACAACATCGTGCTGCTCACCACGGAGCGCTATAAGGAGTTCCCCATGCAGATACAAGGCTACGGAGCAGGGGCCTCGGTAACGGCCGCCGGAGTGTTTGCCAACATTATGTCTATAGCTAATATTTAATCAGGAAGAATGAAACACATTATTATATTAGGCGACGGCATGGCCGACCATGCCGTAGAACGGCTGGGCGGAAAGACGCTTTTACAATATGCCGACACCCCTTACATGGACATGCTGGCACGAAAGGGGCGCACAGGAAGGCTCGTCACCGTGCCCGACGGCTTCATGCCAGGCTCGGAAGTGGCCAACACGGCCATACTGGGATACGACCTTAACAAGGTGTATGAGGGCCGCGGACCTCTGGAGGCAGCCAGCATTGGATATGACATGCAACCAGACGACCTGGCCTTGAGGTGCAATATCATCACGCTAAGCGATGGAAAAATCATTAATCATCATGGAGGGCACCTCACAACAGAGCAAGGTGACGTGCTCATTAAGTATCTCAACGAGAAGCTGGGCAATGACAATATACGGTTTATAACGGGCATACAATACCGCCACTTGCTTATCATAAAGGGTGGCAACAAGCACATTGTGTGCGCCCCGCCACACGATCATCCCAACCAAGAGTGGCGCCCTCTGCTCGTAAAAGCCGAACAGCCCCAAGACGAGCAGGAGGCTGCTGAATGGAAAAAAGAGAGCAAGCTGACGCCGGAAGAGACGGCCGAGCTGGTGAACCGGCTTATTCTGGACTCGCAGAAGTTGCTGGAAACTCATCCCTTCAACGCCTCAAGAGAGGTGAAGGCCAATAGTATATGGCCATGGAGTGGCGGCTACAGACCCAAGATGCCAACTCTCATGCAGATGTATCCGCAAGTGAAGACAGGCGCGGTAATATCTGCCGTAGACCTGATTAGGGGCATCGGACGGTATGCCGGGCTTGAGGTTATCAAGGTGCCGGGCGCTACCGGACTGGCCAACACCAACTATGAAGGCAAGGCGCAGGCCGCTCTGGAGGCGCTGAAGCATAAGGATTTTGTGTTCTTACACATAGAGGCAAGCGACGAGGCTGGGCACGACGGCGACCTGGAGCTGAAGTTGCGAACCATAGAAAACCTAGACCACCGCGCTGTAGAGCCTATATATAATAAGGTGAAAACATGGGACGAGCCCGTGTGCATAGCAGTAATGCCCGACCATCCCACACCCGTGGAGATACGTACTCACGTAAAAGAGCCTGTGCCCTTCGAGATATGGTATCCCGGAATAGAGCCCGACAACGTGCAAACCTATGATGAGGTGAGCTGCGTGCAAGGAAGTTACGGGCTGTTAAGGCTGCAGGAGTTTATGCAAACATTCATGAAAATATAGTAAGCTATGAGATATTATTCAACCAACCACAAAGCGCCGGAGGCCACACTAGAGAAAGCGGTGGTGAAAGGACTGGCAGAAGACAGGGGCTTATACATGCCGGAACGCATCAATAAGCTGCCGAAAGACTTCTTTGAGCACATTGACGAGCTGTCGTTTCAGGAGATAGCGTTCCACGTAGCCGAAGCTTTCTTCGGTGAGGACGTAGAACATGACGCGCTCAAAAAAATAGTTTATGACACTCTGTCATTTGATGTGCCCGTGAAGAAGGTGCAAGACAACATCTATACATTAGAACTCTTTCACGGTCCCACACTGGCTTTCAAGGACGTGGGTGCCCGGTTCATGGCCCGATTGCTGCAATATTTTGTACAAAAAGAGCGTAAAGCAGGCTCCGAAGGCCTCGTAAACGTGCTCGTAGCTACATCGGGCGACACGGGATCTGCCGTGGCCAACGGCTTCCTGGGCGTTGAGGGCATACACGTATATGTGCTTTATCCCAAAGGGAAAGTGAGCCATATACAGGAGTCGCAGTTCACTACGCTGGGCCAAAACATCACGGCGCTGGAGGTAGACGGCGTGTTTGACGACTGTCAGGCA
>DLDC01000083.1:0-2452 GCA_002480935.1 Prevotella sp. UBA7782
CATAACATATTGATAATCTTTCGTTTGTCCTTCTCTTGCGGACGCTCGAACGAGCGTCCCTACGGTTTCGATGTGGTTGGGATGTTCAAATCACATTGATAATCGTTCGCTTGTACGACGGTTGCGGACGCTCGAACGAGCGTTCCTAAGGGTTGAGTGTGGTTTGGAATGTTCGACAACACATTGATAATCATTCGCATGTACGACGCTTGCGGACTCTCGAACGGGCGTCCCTACGGATTGAGTGTGGTTAGGATGCTCGACGATTGTGCGGTGGGTGGACATTGAAAAACGCAAAGCGGCGTGCTCATTTAACCATATCCAACACGCATGCCACAACATAGATTTTACTTTGACGGTAATGGGATATAACCAATCCTCAAAACCAACTTATCATTCATCCTATTTATCATAACGTGTATTATATTGTTTTTTGTCCATTTCAACCCATATCGCACCTTCCGGGCGAATGACCGCGGATGTAAAACTAGGGTTTTTGTGTTGCAAAATAGACCTTTTTACTCGGTGAAACACCGACTTTTACACGCTCAAATGGTGCATCTAATATCGTTCTCTTAATTATTAAATAAGCTTAAAACATAACAGAAATATTAATATAAACGTGAATATAATCACTATTTTTATTAACTTTGCGTTATCATATAAACACCGTTCCGCGACCTTTTTATGAATCCGCGAGGGTCTGGGACCACTAATAATAACCTTTAAAATGATCGATTATCATGTCTAAAGAAAGTTTTGTATTTTATTTTCAGTGGGGACGATGCATTCGTCAGCTCAAACCTGAGGAACAGCTTGAAGTGTTCAACGCCATTCTGCGACTGGCCGAGACGGGACACACGGGCAAACTATCGCCCGTGGCTCACGCGGCCATCGTATTTATTAAGCCGCTGATAGACAGGGACAGAGATAAGTATGAGCGCATGTGCTCGCGTAACCGCTACAACCGGACGGGGTGCGACGAGGACAACGACGATCCTATCGACAACGAGGATGATTACAACTACCTGGCAGAGGAGACAGATGACGAGGATGAAGCAATCGACTTGAACGAAGAATCGCATCCTTCTCATAATGAGAAAGTTAACCCTAAACCGTTAAAGAAGAATAACTTTAATCAGAAAAAGAAAAAGTCTGTTACTAAGAAAGATAAATCAAACGGTTCGAGTAATACTGTAGCGGAGGCTTCTACCGTCGAAACGTCAACCGAAAAGGAAGGTGAGACGGGTCAGGATGAGTCTCAAACGCCTGATATACTGATATTTGACGACAAGAATGAGCGGTCGGGAAGTGGTTCGTCGGGCTGTCCCGAGGCACCGTTGAGCGCGTCTCCAACGGACAAAAAAGTAACTATTGTTCCGTCACGAGTCGTCACGACTGGTGAAAGTGGTGCCGTGTCGTCACGACTGGGGAGTGATAATGATAATGAATATGATAATGATTATGATTATGAAACTTCCAAAGAGAATGGAAGTTTATGCGCGCCCAAGGGCTACGAGCGGTTTAAGTTCGACTTTGTTGAGCCTCCCTACCGGGCGCCTTTCCTAGAGTGGCTGGCGTATAAACGAGAACGGCGCGAGAAATACACCACGCAGCGCACGCTCAGGGCGTGCTACAACAACCTGGTGAAGCTGAGCGGCGGCTCGCCGGCCGTGGCGCGCAAGATGGTGGAGCAGAGTGAGGCCAACAACTGGGCCGGATTGTTTAAGCTTAAAAATTCAGACAAAGATGGAGATAAACGCAGCAATAACACAGTGGGAGCACAGCAGGCCGTCAGGGCCGGACAGGACGCCTTCGGGCGTGTCATGCAACGCATCAGCAGCCGCCAGCATACTGGCCAGGGCGCTGAAGCTGTTTTCGCCGGTGGCGCAGCGGCAGTTATGCCGTAACCGCACGCAGTGCATGACCATGGAGGCCCCCACCCTGGCATGGCTCAACGCCCATTGCGACAACGAGGCCGCCGTGGCGTGGCTCATCCCGCAGCTCACCGACCTGGCCGTGTTCAGCAACAGTCAGAAGGTGCTCAACGACTATCAGGTGGAGAGCCTGGCCTCGGTGATAGCCAACAGCTACGGCTACCTGAGGCTGACAGAGCTGATGATGTTCTTCCAAGACTTCAAGTCGGGGAAGTACGGGCGGTTCTATTCCTCGGTGTCTCCGCTGAGCATCACGTCGGCCCTGCGCCAGTTCGTCGTGGAGCGCAACGAACTGCTCTCGCTCTACGAGGCCCGCAGGGCCAGTGAACGGCGCCGGCAGGAGGAGCAGCAGGCCGTGACGTACGAGGAATATCTGGCCATGAAGCAGCGCGGCGAGTTGCCCAGTCAGCGACGGGAGAGGCAGAACAGTGGCACCGGATTGCATCAACGGCAAATTTAAAGATATAACCAATTGATAATCATTCGCTTGTACGGCGCTTGCGGACGCTCGAACG
>DLDC01000083.1:2503-5771 GCA_002480935.1 Prevotella sp. UBA7782
GCCCCGGGACGGCGCCCCTCCTACCCACGATTATGTAACCATAGCGTGGAAAGCCTATTTTACCACCTTAAATCTGGCAAACTTCAAGAGCAGTTGCTTGCGTCCGGCGTTGTCAAAATCTACTGTTGCCTTGGCGTTTTCGCCCTTTCCTTCGAGCTTGAGCACAGTGCCCAATCCGAAGCGCTGATGCTCTATGCGCACGCCTTCATGCAGGTTGCCAAAAGAGGCTGTGGCTGATGCGTTGCCGCCCATGCTCCTTCCGCCGTTGGTTATGGCACTGCTGAGTCGTCTTAATGACCCTCCCTCGCTCAGCAGTCGCTGTTTGGTGCGCTCGCTCAGAGGGTCTACGGCCGTTTCGGGGCGTTTGGGTGCCGTTATCTTAGGCTTCAGGTCAGCCATAAACTGACTTGCCACGGGTCTGGAGTTTTGCAAGCGTGAGTTGAGCTTGCGATAATCCTGTCCCCAGGTGCGGCTACCCGTGTAGGCCTTGTTGGGTTCATAGTCGGCATCCTGCCATGGCTTGCGCTGTGTCGGGGCGTTGTTGGCCGTGCGCCATGCCTGGTCTATGTTGAGCAGTGCGGGGTCTATGTCGGCTATGAAGCGGCTCTCGGGGTTAAACTCCTGCTTGCCGTAGCGTGTGCGCATCTCGGCGCTGGTCAATATGCAGTGCCTCTCTGCCCTTGTCATGGCCACGTAGAGCAGCCTTCGCTCCTCTTCGAGCGCCCGCATACTGTTGCCCACCATCGAGCTGGGGAAGATGTTCTCCTCCATTCCCACGACGAACACCACCGGAAACTCCAGTCCTTTGGCGGCATGAATGGTCATGAGCGTCACGTTGTCGTCGCTTGTGTTGTCGCTGTCCATGTCGGTCATGAGGGCCACCTGCTGCAAGTAGTCGGTCACGAACACGTTGTCGGCGTTATCTTCCTCGCGTTGCATCTGCACAAAGTCGCTCATGGCGTCGAGCAGTTCCTCCACATTCTCCTGCCGCGCCTTATCGTCCGGGTCTGTGCCCATGTATATATCTGCCGTGATGCCCGTTTCTTTAAGCATCTGCTTGGTGAGGCTGAACACGTCGGCAGAGCCCATCTTCTGCCTGAACCCCTGCATCATATCCCTGAAGGCGGCTATTTTTGCAGCCGTGCCCTTGCTCACGGGAAGCTGAACGTCGGCCATGTGGCTAATGACATGCCACAGCGACACGCCGTTCCGGGCTGCCGTGTCGATGATTTTCTGCAAGGTGGTTGCTCCGATGCCCCTCTGCGGATAGTTGATGATGCGGCGGAAGGCCTCCTCGTCGTCTGGATTAGCCAGCAGCCTGAGGTAAGCTATGATGTCTTTTATCTCCTTTCGCTGATAGAAACTCAGTCCGCCATATATCTTATAAGGTATGTTGACGGCCGGTTTGCGCATCTCCTCCTCGAAGGTTCGGCTCTGCGCGTTGGTGCGGTAGAGTATGGCAAAGTCGTTATACGTCAGACCTTCCTTCTTCATGATGCGCTTGATGTCGCGGCACACCACGATGGCCTCTTCCTGCCCCGAGTGCAGGTGCTTGTAGGTCACCTTGTCGCCCTCGGCCTCCTGGCTGTATACGTGCTTCTTTATCTGCCGGTTGTTGTGCAGGATGAGCGAGTTGGCTGCCGCCACGATGTTCTGTGTAGAGCGGTAGTTGCGCTCCAGCTTCACCAGCTTCACGTTGTCGAGGACATGCTGAAAGTCCAGAATGTTGTCTATATTGGCCCCTCTGAAGGAGTATATGCTTTGATTGTCGTCGCCCACCACGCACAGCCTGCCGTGCTCGGCAGCCAGCTGCAGCACTATTTTCTGCTGCACGGCGTTGGTGTCCTGATACTCATCTACCAGCACATAGCGAAAGCGGGCGGCATACTTGCGCCTGATGTCGTCGTGAGCGTTGAAGAGCATGAAGGTATTGGTGAGCAAGTCGTCGAAGTCCATGGCGTTGGCCTGCCTCAGTCTTTGCTGATAGTCGGCGTATATGCGTGCCATCTCCGGCATGCGGTCGTGCATGTCGCGCTCAAGGGCGCTGTGGTCCTGCGCATATCCGTCGGCCGTTATGAGGTGGTTCTTGGCCATGGATATGCGGCTGTGCACCGTAGCCGGCTTGTAAGTCTTATCGTCTAGGCCCAGCCCTTTCACGATGCTCTTGATGAGCGACCGCGAGTCTGTCTCGTCGTATATGGTATAGTTACTGTCATAGCCTATGCTGGATGCCTCCACGCGCAGTATGTGCGCGAAGACGGAGTGAAAGGTTCCCATGACCAGCTGCCGGGCTTTCTGCTGGCCCACCAGCCTGCCTATGCGCTCTTTCATCTCGCGGGCAGCCTTGTTGGTGAAGGTAAGGGCCAGGATGTTCCAGGGCTGATAGCCGCTTTCAAGCAGATAAGCAATCTTATATGTGAGCACGCGCGTCTTACCAGAACCTGCTCCGGCAATCACCAGTTCAGGTCCGTCGCAGTAGGTCACGGCCTCACGCTGGCGGTCGTTCAGTGCGTTTAATAATTCTGTCATCGTTGTTTTGGCTGTTGGTTATTCGCCATGCTCGCCCGGAAAGGGCGGTATGGCTCTCATCTGATGCTCTATCCAGCTCTGCCTCTGGCGCATGTAGGCATTGGGATGCAGTGACGAGAAACGTATGGGGTTGGGCAGCGTGGCGGCTATCAGGGCACAGTCTGACCGTGTGAGGTGGGCTGCGTCGGTCTCAAAATGATATTGCGCCACGGCGTCTACGCCGTAGATGCCCGGTCCCATCTCTATGGAATTGAGATAAACCTCCATGATGCGCTGCTTGCTCCACATGGCCTCGATGAGGAAGGTGAAGTAAGCCTCCAGCCCTTTGCGCACCCACGAGCGTCCCGGCCACAGAAAAACGTTCTTGGCCGTTTGCTGACTGATGGTGCTTCCGCCCCGCAACTTCTTGCCCCTCTCCAGATGAGCAGCGGCAGCGTTCTCTATGGCGCGGTAGTCAAAGCCGTGGTGATGCAGAAAGTTCTGGTCTTCGCTGGCCATTACGGCCACGGGCATGGAGGGCGAGATGCTCTCAAGCGGCACCCAGTGGTGGTGCAGCCTGACGTGCTCGCCGTTGCCTATCTGCTGGAAACAGCGTATGAACATGAGTGGCGTAAAATAGACCGGCATGAAGCGGTAGGCCACTACGGCTAGGATGGTGGACGCGAAGATGAGCACAACGACCCACCTCACGGTCTTCATGATCAAGTGAAACATACGTGCAAAATTACAAAAACTTTTC
>DLDC01000060.1 GCA_002480935.1 Prevotella sp. UBA7782
AAAAAAGTGAATAATGCAAGAAGTTTCAATGCAAAAAGAATATAAAATTGGTATATCATCTCATACCGTTACAACGCGGTCGTTCAACTTACTAGAAAAGCAGACTTGTCAGGCAATATCTTATGTGCTTGTCTTAAAGTTTGTCATTTTCTTAAAGAAGATGCTCACGTTGCAAGAGATTTTTCGTATTTTTGTATTCTGGATAATCTAAATTCATTTATTATGTCAAAAGCTATTATAACCTACTATGGTCACAGTTGCTTCAAGGTAGAAGCTGATGGTTCATCCGTGATATTCGACCCGTATGAGAACGGGAGTGTGCCGGGGCTACAGTTACCCGATAATATCAAGGCTGATGCCGTGAGCTGCTCGCACCAGCATGGTGACCACAATGCCGCACATCTCATCAATACTACAGGCAAGAAGCTCAGCTTCGGACTTAGCAAACTGACAGTACCTCATGACCATCATCAAGGTGCTCACCGCGGACTGTCTGACATTACTTTCGTGGAATTGCCCGACTTGACCATCGCGCATCTAGGCGATTTAGGGCGTTTACCGACCAAAGAAGAATACGACAAGCTAGCCAAGGCTGATGTAGTGCTACTGCCCTGCGCCGGCTATTTCACCATAAGCTCTAAAGAGGCAGCCGAGGTGATTGATCATCTCAAGCATCCTTGTCTGAAAATACTTATGCACTTTCGCGAAGGCAGGCGAGGCTACGACGTACAGGAAAGCATTGACGACGTCATGAAAGACATCAAAGGGGTCAAGAGACTGAGCACATCAACCATTACCGTTGATAATGCGAACATCCAGGATGAAATCATCACCCTCGAACCCAAACAATGAGAGGAGTGATATATTTGCTCTTTGCCTGTGTCCTGGTTGGTTGTGGAAATTCTTCACGCTCCAACCAGGATGCTGACCATTCAGACTCTGCCATGGCGATACCGGAAGTAGTAGACACGTTTTCTGCTCCCATACAAGAAAACACATCCACGCCACCCGCTGAAAATGCTGCCAATCATGGCGCTCCTATAGGTGTTACTTCTATCAACAGCGACAAATACGATGAAGGCTATGATCAAGGTTATACCGACGGTGAGGAAGACAGCTACACCCACAGCGGCTATCAAGCCAGTTTCGACGCCTCAAACTCCTTCTCAGGCAAAGCGGCCTACGACTATGAAGATGGCTACGAGAACGGTTATGAGAATGGATATAACGATAATGTAGAATCGGGCGAGGAAGAATAATTTGCTTATCCCCCACCCTTTTTCCTTCTTCTTTTTGCTATAGCAGAAGCCTTACCAAATAAGCATTTTCTTTGTCATATCACACAAAAAGCATCCCAGCCCCGGATAGAAAAAGGACTGGGATGAACCAAATACAACCTTCAATAATACAATTACATTACAACAATTTATCACAAAAGGGTATGTTACCCCAAACAATTATTTTGCAGGTTTAAGCACAATGACAAAGAGATTCACGCTCTTGTCCTTGGTTATGGTTACAGGATGCGATACCGTCGTGGTATATGTGCTACCCGTAGCCACAATTTTCTCGCCATTTAGCTTGGCAGATGCCGTCTCGGTGTCACCGAAGACAAGGGTCATCTCCATTGGCTGGTGTATGTTAACAGCCACCGATGTTGTAGACTCCATCTTCACGCAGGTGGTATAGCTCTTGCCTCCCCATGTGGCAGTGCCCTTGGAGGTAGAATAATTGCCCGTTACGGTGACAATATCGTCAGACGGTTTTTTGCCTTCAAAACTGATAACCATCTCTCCCTCCACCTTCGGGGTGTCGGTTTTTGTGGTATCTGTTGTTGTTGAGTCACCGGGCACTACAACGCTTCCACCTTCAAAAAATCCTACCAAAGCCGACTTATAACCATCTATCTTGCCAGCCAAAGCGGCATTCACGTTATAGTCAGCATCGTCCTTGCTGTTGTTAAAAGCATACTGCAGGTCACCATGCCCTAAGCGTCCTGCGCCCTTAGTGCCGGTTACCTTGTCTGGAACCTGCTGCGCGTCGTCAGGCGTATAGCTGTACATCAAGTCGCTATTGGTATCAAAATTATTATAAGTATTACCTCCCGACACCGTCTTCACCGTGGCCGGCACTTGCTCTTCGCGTGTTGAAGCGTCATAATAGTCGAACTGCGTGTTATTCTTAGAATAAGCCACAGGCAGATAGTTAGATGACGTGCCCTGCTCAGCCAGCACGTTGCCATAGCCTTTTATCATGCCACCCTGCTCACCGCTGAAAGTTCCTGTGCCCTTGGCGTCGGTGCCTTGGCCTGAAATCAGGAAGGGATCGTGTGCGTGACGGAAGTAGTTGGCCTCAGCAAAGAGGCTTGAACCCATTGTGGCACCCATGCCATACTTGGCAACACCGTCATAATAGTTGTTGTAAAGGTGCACCGACATGGTTCTTACACGTGCATGGCGTGAGTCAGAATGGTCGAACCAGTTGTGATGATAAGTGATATAGTTAGGTCCCGACTCCGACTTCATTCCACACATAGACGATTTTCCGGTGTCCCAGAAGTGGCAGTAAGCCACCGTGACATACTTCGAATCTGATTTCACGTCAATAGATCCGTCGCCCTTGGCATGGTCTCCCGAACCTTGTTTCCCGTAAAATACGTCTATATTATGCAGCCAGATATGCGCATTGTCGGTATCTAGCGAGATGCCGTCGTCCATGGCTCTTAGGATGCCCAAGTTGCGCATTTCCAGGCTGGCAGTGTTGCGCACCAAGAAGCCGAAGCCCTTGATAGTAGCATCATCGCCTATGCCCTCTATGGTGATGTTCAGCTCGCTGTCGGCCTTTCTGCCCTTTATCTGCAGTCCTTCTGCCGAAGAGCCCGTTGCATCAAGGTCGTCCCGTTGCAGCAAACCGATGATGCGCACGTCAAGAGGTGTGGTTACGTTGCCCTTTTCGTAGGCCGCCAGAATAGCCTGCAAGCCCGTGAACACACCGCTCGACAGCTTGGCTGTCACCGTCTTGGCCGTCTTGGCCGTTACATAAATCACCACAGCGCCACTCTTCAGTGTGCCATCGTTGTTATAGGCTCCCACGCCCTTGTCATACTTAAAGTGTGCAAAACCCTCTCTGTTGTATGCAGTCACTTGCAGGGGCTGCGTCTCAGTGGCCTTGGCCGTAAGCTCCGAGCCATCCACCACAGGCACCACACGCAGCTTGTAAGTACCGGGCTTCAGGCCTACTACATCAGCCCGGCCATACTGTCCATAGTTGCGCACCAGTTGTTGATCTATCAGGGTGTAATCAGAATAATTGCCTCCGCTCACATAAACATGGTAAGACGTGGCTCCAGAGAGCAACGACCATTTGGCATAAGCACTCTCCTGCCATCCCTCAGCCTCTATAATCTTCACCTTAGAAGCATTCTCAAAACTTATTCTCTTCGCGCTGAAGGTCTGGTTTTGCGGCTGCACCGATACATTGTTGCCCGTTATACCTACCGAGGTAACGTCTGTTGTGCTGAAAGAATGCACCTTACCTTCGGCATCGGTTATCATAAGCTTGTTTTGAGCCGTCGCAAAACAATTGACAAGCAGGGCGGCCGATAGCAATATTATTGATTTTTTCTTCATGTCTTCAGATTTTATCGTTTCACAAACTTAATGGCTTTCTTTCCCACCTTGAGCAGATACATGCCACCCGGCAAGTTGCTTATGTTCTCATTCAGTGTGCTCTGGACAGCTCTCGTCTGCCTCATCAGCCGGCCTTGAACATCATATATGCTCACCGTTTCACCTGCGGTAAGGCCGTTCACGATGAGCTTACCGCCAAGAGTGGCTTTTAGCAAATAAGACTCCACACCGCCTATGCCCGTGGCAGTATCAAAGACAATGTCAACAAGCGCCATATCGGCACTCATATCTGTTCCGTCAGCAAAGTGCAAAACCACATTGTCGCCCTGAAACGTGAGTTGTGTGGCCGTCTTCTCTATTTGCTGCCCATTCACAGTAATCTGCTGTTGTGCATCCGCATTCATCGGAATTGCCAAAGCCAATAGGAGGCTACAGGTTAGCATGATTCTTTTTCCCATTTTTAAAAACATTATAGGTTTAGAGTTTGTTTATTCCAACACTTAGTTATCGCGTACAAAGATAGCAAATATCTAAGGCCTTTGTATCAAATTTTACGGTATATTTTACGCAAACGTTTACGCCAACCAACAAGATAAAGACACTCAAACACGACAGACGTGTGAAGGTACTTATTGAGAAAAACATACATCTTACTTATGCCTTAGGGCGAGATGCTGTTCGTCTTTTTCCTCGTTTATCACTTAGGCATCACGTGCCAACTGTCATTGGTTTGGCAATTAGTACGGGCATACCGGCATACTATGGGTCGTGCGCTACCACGTACAGCTATCTTATTGTCATGCAATGAGTTATGCAACGCCAAACGGGCTCTTTGCGAAAAGCACGTTTTTACAAGCCGAAATAGCCGTTTTGAGAACGCGAAAAGGCCATTATTGAAAGACAAAATAGGCATTAGGGCAAGCATGGGCGGCTTGATTGCTGCTGATTACATCATTTTTTCACAATACGATGCTAAACGTTTGGCCACATGATAGCGACTGGGCGATGGGCTCAGGTGCCATACTTTTTGTCACAATGAGCTGGAATATTTTCGCCAGATAGACATATCGGCAAAATAATCGATAACAGTGAGGTTGATAGAAAAACCCTCTCAGAAGCATTTAATGTGGGTAACAGCAGTTTATAGAACAACGTTCAGAGGCTATAAGAGCGTGCTGTCATCAAGAAGTTTTTTAAAAAAAGATGCTGTCAGCACTATCAGCCTACCCTTCCACACAAGCTCCTTGAGCGAGAAAATCTTCCGTAAGGCCGTCATAGTCTTCCATCCTTGACGGCAGGAAAATATCTTCAAGCCATGCAACCATCAAGAAAATCCATTTTCAGTAAGCTATAAATACAACGAGGGAGGCGCTCTAACGAGCGTCCCCCTCTAATGATTATCAATACAAATACTTTCTGATTGCCAACGTTATAGCGCTAAAAATCACTCTAGCCTCTTGGTGATTTTCCCGTCATTGCCCAGCCTCAATTCGATAGCATAGGTGGTAGAGGCATCGGGTATGCCTATCATCACGTCGTAATAGAGCGCACCCTCATCAGCATGACTGAAGCTCATGTCTCGCAGGATACAGCTTTGCAGGAAACCGTCCGGCACAAGTTGCGCAAACTCCTGCTTCCTGAAGTCGTGCTCATATACTATCTTATTGCCACTAAGCACAATCAGTCTTGCCACATTGTCGAGATACATATTATCTACCTCCACGCCCCAGTCGTTAAAAGTAGTCTTAATAACTCTGTCGGAAGTAGACTCTATGTGTATACGACTTTTGAAGTAGCCCAGCGATGTACGTGCCGTGGTGTCGGCGTCTTCTGTTCTGAAAATGTTGAGAGCATAAGGCCGGTTCTGCGCGAACAACTGCTTGAGCGACATGTCGGGTGCCTTGACAAAGAGAACCGAATCGCCTGCCTGGTTGCGAAACTTAAAAACGTGTGGCGCCTGCTTCATGATGAGGTAGCGAGCCACCTGCTGTCCTTCTACATAAAGGCTGTCACCATATATCCAGAACTTGGCCGGCATGGATGTAGAATCGGCATAAAAGATGCTGTCGCCTTTGGCCATAAACACGGGTGTCTCGCCGTCTTCAGTGAGCCATATGCCTTGTAATAAGTGCTTGGCCTGCTTGTCTTCGTGCTGCCGGGCATATTGATTGCTGTTGCCGCAGGATGCCACAAGGGCTGCCATAACTAGCAGTACGATGAGGCACAGCTGATGATTGTTTCGTATCATATCGCTCTAGTGTGTTTCTTTCGCTTGCAGCCCTTTCTCTATGCATGAATTATCGTAGCCGGGCTGCAACATGTGTGTCTTTTATTCGCGGCTCTGTGGCCCGGAAGGGGCGCAGAGAATTACTCAAACACCTCTGCCTCACCGAGGCTCACGGCCCGCTTCAAGTCTTTTTCTGAAGTAAGCACGTCGTTGGGATTGATGGGCCACTCAATGCCAATGGTGGGATCGTTCCAATGTATGCTGGCTTCGCTCTGCGGAGCATATACATTGTCCACCTTATAAGTAAAGATGGCTTCGGGGCTCAAAACCAGGAATCCATGCGCAAAGCCTCTGGGTATAAACAGCTGGCGCTTGTTGTCACTGCTTAATTCTACCATGACATACTTGCCAAAGGTAGGCGAACTCTTGCGCAAGTCTACAGCCACGTCGAGCACTTTGCCGGAAACAACGCGCACAAGCTTGGCCTGAGAGAACGAACCTTTCTGATAATGCAGCCCGCGGAGCACGCCGTATGAGCTCTTTGATTCATTATCCTGGATGAAAGACACGTGATGACCGATGTGAGCATCAAAATCTTCTTGCTTCCATGCCTCAAAGAAATAGCCTCTCGGATCGTTGAAGACGCGCGGCTCGATAACCCATACGCCGTCTATCGCTGTTTGTTTATATTCCATAATTATGTAAAATATTATCGTCTTGCAAAGATAGTAAAAACCTCACAGATATTAAAAGAAATCCTAAAAAAATGCATCTTTGCCCCGATTTTTGGAATGAATGTTTGCATGAATCATTATTTTGGGCTAATTTTGCATTTGTGATTGAATTTGCCAGACATATAGAAATATTATTGCTAGATAATGATTGCGTCATCATCCCCGGTTTGGGAGGCTTCGTGGCGCATCATATTAGCGCGCGCTATGACGAAGACGACGGACTTTTTCTGCCGCCTTATCGCACGTTGGGCTTCAATCCGCAACTCACGCTGAACGACTCGTTGCTGGCGCAATCGTATGCCGATGCTTACGACATCAGCTTTCCTGAAGCACTCGACCGCATTGAGCAGCAAGTTGAAGAACTTACGCATATCCTCAACGAGCGAGGCTCTTACGAGTTGGAGGGGCTGGGACGGCTCACCAAGGACATTCACGGCCGCCTTACCTTCAAGCCCTATGAGGGTGGTATACTCACGCCGGGCTATTATGGACTGGGCTCGTTCGACATGGCCAAGCTGCAACTTGCGGCTGCACCACTCGCTCAAGGTGAGAGCGAAGATNNCCGCGCACAAGGGTGGCTTATATATAGAGGTAGACAAGCGCACCGGCAAGAAGCGGGTGAGCATAAGCTTGAACGCGCTGCGCAATACTGCTGTGGCTGCCGTGCTGGTGACTTTCATCATGCTCATAACAAGTCCACAGGGCAGAATAGAAAATCCAACTGCTGACACCAACGTGAAAAGTGGCATCTTCTATAATGTGATAGACAGCCACTCCGACCAGCCCAACGTTACCGATTGCACGGCAACTCCAGTATATCCTACCCGAGCAAAAGCTAAGGTAGAGACACGGAAACCAGTAACAAACGAGCTGAAGCGCGTTGCTACTCAACCTACTTACTCCATCGTATTGTGCAGCCATGTGCCCATGGCTGGAGCACGCTACTTCATGGCTCAGGCAGCCAAAAGCGGAGTTACAGACACACGCATATACAGCGAAGGTAACCACCTGAAGGTTTTATACGGTCATTATGCCTCAGCAGATGAAGCCCAAAAGGCGCTTGAGGCTATGCACGGCAATTCTTTCTTCAGGCAAGCTTGGGTGCTGGCCGTGGACGATTAATACGGGCATGGAGACTAGCTGTGAGCAAGCACGAAAATAAATAATTCATCATTCTTAATTTGTTACCACATTGAAAAGAGTAAGGTGTCCTAAATGCGACAATTATATCACTTTCGACGAAACGAAATATCAGGCAGGACAACGGCTGGTATTTGAATGCCCTGAGTGCGGAAAGCAGTTTGCCATACGCATGGGCACGTCAAAGCTCAAGGCTACGCGCAAGGAAGAGAACTTGCAGGAAGAAACTGAAAACGCGCCTTACGGATGCCTGATTGTGATAGAAAATGTCTTTCATTATAAGCAGGTTATACCTCTTCACATGGGTGAAAACGTCATCGGAAGGTACATGAAGGGCAACCCCATCAACTGTCCCATAGAGACAGTAGACCCTAGCATAGACATGACGCACTGCGTGATAAACGTGAGTCGTGACAAGAAGGGACAGTTGAAGTATGTGCTGCGCGATGGGCCCAGCAACACGGGCACCTTTGTAGATAATGAAATACTGGGCGACCGAGAGCGTAGGCTCATAGGCAACGGGACCCTCTTCACCATCGGGGCTACAAGCATCATCCTTAAGGCTCCAGGCGAAGACGATTAAAGACAAGGAAGGAGCACATAACACATGCAAGCAATATCATTCTCACTGGCCCTTCTATCGGCCTTCATGCTATGCACAGTGGCACGCGCGCAGAAACAAGGGGTAATCATCAGCATGGAAACAGGTGCGCCCCTTGCCGACGTACACATTTACACCAACAACAACATCCAGACCACCACCAACTATAAAGGAGAGTGGAAGATTCCCTACCCTTTCACAAGTCTCACCTTCTCACATGGACATTACGTTCCTCTCACGCTCAACGCCAGTCAAATAAGAGATACCTTGGCTCTGCTGCCTAAGTTCAACACCTTAGACGAGGTAATCATCTGGGGCAGGAAGCCTAAGATAAACTTTGACATCAACAAGCTTATCGATCATAGTTTCGACCTACCCAATCCAGCACAAGGCTTCGACTTCTTTTCGCTCTTCAGAAAGAAAGGAAAATTATCGAAGAAGGAGCGTCAAAAACACGACGAAATCATCAATAACTATTAACGCCCTGCCCATTCATGACTCTACAATACATCANNCTATCAGTCTGCATCATAGCTGCCATAAGATATTTTTGGTTGGAATGGCGCGAGAATGTACGTTATCGCAACTACGGCTGCGCTGGTTGCGCCTTTTATGACACATGCAAGCGTAAACGAAAAATAACCAAAAAGTAGGCCACAAGCCCTCTAGGCTTTATAATACGGCTAGCAACATAGCGCTCATCACCATTTGTCATCAATGATAGATACTGTATTTCATGTTAACATTGACTTCCAGTTAGACCTTTTTCCTACTTTAGTTTCTCTTTAATTGTCTCTAGATTTAGCTATTTACGCTTGGTCACTTTGATGAGCAAAAGGCCAATACCCGTCCACACCAATTCTCTAAGCCTGACGATGAGCGCCACAAAAACGGCAGCACTGGGTGTCATGCCAAGCTTGGTGACCNNTGACCGACATATAGAAGCCTCCCTCGCGGCCTCCGAGCTGCAGAGGCATAAAGAACAACATATTGGCAAAGAGGGAGGTAAAAGCCAAGATGAGTACACTGTTTACGAAGCTAACATGGGTATAGAGCACCAGAAGCACGAAATAAATCTCGAAAGCCGAGCACACCCTGCACAATAATTCCAACATTACAACGGCCAGAAACACACGTGGATTCTGTCCGTGCAAGGCTGCTATCTGATTGTCTATGGTTTGAAGGCGCTCACGGTGGTTGTCGATAAAGCGGCGAGCCCATTTACCTGCCCAGGGAAAATGGCTTAGAAGATTCATTCCTCGCACGGCAAGCCCTTTCTTATAACCTGAGAGAAAGAACCATACAGCCAGCGAGCAGAAGGCCACAATGAGGGCAAGAAGCAGAGACATACCCAGCGAGAGTGGCTGCGTTATCACATAAAGCAGTGCGGAGAGCATCCAAAACCAGAAGTGGCTGAAGA
>DLDC01000211.1 GCA_002480935.1 Prevotella sp. UBA7782
CCTAGATATATCGGGTGAGCCATAAGAAGGGGGCTCCATCTGCCTGTGGCTATCTTTCCGTAAGTTTTAATGTCATGAGCATGAATGCCTATGATGTGCAATATGATTGGCCTAGATGAAAGTAAAAAGGCAAAGATAAAAAAAGCGCATATTTATATAATGCCAGGTAAGATGGGAAAAAAGAAATTCTTAGGGGTGGATATGGGTGAGATGTGGGTGAGATGTTTAATACATTATAGGGTGCTGTGACTGCTTGATATATAATGATTTAACTATTTGGGTGGAATGGGTGGAATAGCATTTGCAGTAAAATTCAGTTGAGTGTCAATTAAGATGATAAGATGCTGCTTGCTTGAAAGCATGTTGAATAGGCAAACGCTTGTGTTCTTGGTAGGTTTTCTTGATTAGTTGATAATTGCCGGGTGCCCGCCCACGTAGACTGTCAGCACCCTGCAAATAGATGACTTCCTTGCGAAATATTTATTTCTCCTTATAATCAACCTTCACCACTATCACACGGAAGGGCTCGTTGAGCTGTGTGTCAGAAGCCTTGGCTATGTGCCAGTCAGAAGGAAAGAAGATGTTGAAGCAATCCTCGTTGTTGGTTATCTTGCGCAGTTTTGCACTGTCATAATCATAGTGTATCACGTCTTTCTGGGCGTTATACTCGCAGTTGGGCGTTGAACTTTCATGGTCGAGTAGGGCAAATCCTTCAGTGCCTTTCACTACATACTGAAAGTCTATCTTCTTTCTGTGACTTTCAGATCCCCGTTTATTCACGGGCTTGTTATAATCATCTTGCACGGAAGCCACGAGTGTTGATCCCGGTATGGGATGTTTTCCGGGCGTCAGCGCGAGCAGATCTGTTTGTTGAAGCCATCTGAAGAGAGCCTGCCATTGCTTCTTGTTGCGCTTATATTGCTCGCGGAAGTCAACAACGTTGACGGTAGTGTCGGGACTGGCCTTTGTAAATCCGTTGCGCCATTTGCCGCTTTCCTCCCATTTCAGAGCTTTCTGCAACTGCTTGGGAGTTGTATTCCGAGTGTAGGTTTGTGCGCCCATGCTTGTTGCTGCGAGCAGGAGCAGGGCAGATAAGATGATTTTTCTCATTGTTTTTCGGTTTTTAAGAGTTATGTTATTTAAGAAACAGCTTTTGCCTTATCTGTTTTTATGCTTCACGTACCAAGGATGTATGATGAAGTTATACATTAGCAGGGAAAAGAGTGACAGCAGGAGTACAGCCAGAAAAGTTGATTCATAAGAGTCTGGTAACCATGTGTAAGCGCAATAGAGCCCCACGCATGTGCCCATAGCCACAGCAAGCACGAAGGAGCTTTGTGCCGAGCTGCGTTTGCAATGTTTGGCCAACTTGATGAAGAAAAGCTGAAAGCGTGTGCAGATGAGGCCATAGCCGAGCCCTAGCAGAGTGGGCACCAGGTGATGGACGTTTTCCTGAGGATGGGCCACCTCAATGAGTGACGCGGCCATGATGACGATAAGTCCTGTTACCACTTCACTCTTCAGCTCGGCATCGGGAAAGGCAAAGCGCTCGGCCAGTATGGCTATGACGAAGCCAAGGGCCAGGAAGAGGTAGAAGCCCAAGCCGGTGGCATGTGACAGCACGATGCCGAAAGTGGCTATGATGAGCATGAGATTGAGCACCATGGGCCAACTTTGTGGCATGAAGAAGCGGTCGAGCGTGTAGAGGGGTACATCATCGTCCGGCGTGCGGAAGGGGAATCTTACGCTAGAGATGAGCAAGAAAGCTATGATAGTGGCCGCAGCTGAAGTGCCAATGGCTCCCAACGGGCCAAAATGACCATACATCAAGATGGCCGCGACAGGCCCTATCACGAAGCCGAAGCGGCGAAACCATGAGGCAGCATAGTTGGCCTCAGTGCGTTGGTTGCTCTCGCATACGTCTATGATAAGCGTGCATGACAGGATGACTTGCGCCAATCCGTAAAACGCGCCCAGCAAGGCTGCGAGGCAGATAAGGGCCACCTCATGGTCTATGGGTAATATCCCTTCGGGCAGGCATACGCCCACTTCATACACCACGAGCAGGGTGGCGAGCTGCAGGGCGATGGTTGTGAGACACACCTTGTTGCGTCTGTAGCGTTGTATGAGCCACGAGTTGAAGCCGCATAACAGGGGCATGCCCAGTGCCATGGCCAACACGCAGTAGCCCACCAGGACTTCTTTATCGCTGCCAAATCTTTGCAGAAACCACATGGCAAAGATGGGTATGAACGCTGTCATGGCACTGGTTAGGAACATATTGGCCAGTGCAAGATGCCAGAAGCTGTGGTTCCACAGCTTGATGTGCACGGGTGTGTTTTGCGTGTCCATTAATAACTTTCTGTTTCGTTAGGGAAAGAGCCTTCCTTTACGCACTTCACATATTGGCTGATGCCGTCTTTCATGCACTGTCCTACTTCGGCGAAGTGGCGTAGGAACTTGGGCTTGAAGCCTTCTGTCATGCCCAGAGCGTCGGTATATACCAACACTTGTCCGTCGGTATAAGGTCCGGCGCCTATGCCTATGGTGATGCCTTTTATCTGCTGCGTAACCTTACGTGCCAGCTCAGCGGGCACCTTCTCGAGCGTAATGCCGAACGCGCCAGCCTCGTCAAGTGCCTTTGCGCTGGCCATGAGTCTCTCGGCCTCAGCATCTTCTTTGGCTCTTACGCCATAGCCGCCAAACTTATGTATGCTTTGCGGGGTGAGCCCCAGGTGCCCCTCAACGGGTATGCCAGCGTTGATGATAGCCTTTACGGTGTCTACAATCTCCAGTCCGCCTTCCAGCTTCACGGCGTCAACACCCGTTTCCTTCATGATTCTTACGGCATTGCGTACGGCATCCTCTGTAGAAACCTGATAGCTGCCGAAGGGCATGTCGCACACCACGAAGCTATGTTTGCAAGCTTTGGCCACAGAGCGTGCATAGACAATCATCTCATCCACCGATATGGGCAGTGTGCTGTCGTTGCCCTGCATAACGTTAGAGGCAGAGTCGCCCACGTGGATAGAGTCTATTCCGGCCTCGTCGAACAAGCTTGCCGTAGTGAAGTCATAGGCTGTAACCTGTGCTATCTTCTCGCCTGCGAGCTTCATTTCATGTAGTGTCTTTACTGTAATCTTTTTTTTGTCAGTTGATAAATATGCCATGATGATATATTTATGGAGTAGCCTGGCAGCCATAAGCGTTGTCTTCTGCCTGATGATAAACTTTCAGGGCAGGCGTGAGGGCTGTCGGTGAAGGGCTCCTGTTGTTTTTATGCTTAGTTACGGTCGTTGTTGTCGGCCATGTGCGTATAGTTGCTTATCACCTCATCGCAGTAGGGCGCAATGTCACTGGCCTTGTTGGTTGTGGCTAGACCTATGACCTTAGCTCCTGAGGCTCGTCCTGCTTTCAGACCGTTGAAGCTGTCTTCAAACACCACACATTCTTTGGGTGAAGCGTTGAAGCGTGCCGCGCCTTTCAGATAACAGTCGGGGTCGGGCTTGCTCTTGTCAAAGTCCTCGCTTGTGAGTATGGCGTCGAAGAGCTGTTTGAAGTCTGGCCGTTGCTTATATACTACGGCCATCTTGGCCTTGTTGCTGCTGGTTACTACGGCAGTTTTCACACCTTGTGCCTTGAGATACCGGATGTAATCTTTAAATCCGGGTATGTAATCGAAGTGCATGTGCTCCTCAAACTCGTCAAGTCGGCGGGTAATGTCATTCTGCTCAGCCTTGTCGTCGGCGAAATATCTGTCGTATATCTGTACGAGCGTCTGTCCTTTAATCTTCTGCTCGAAGTGTTCTATGTCAGGACGATACTCTTTTGCGATGCTTTTCCAGAACACGGTGTACTGCGGTTCAGTGTTAAACACCACACCGTCTAGGTCAAATAAAGCTGCTTTCATCATTTGTTTATCCTAATCACTTAATTCTCGGTGCAAAGTTACTCAATATTAACAGTGTGTGCAAGAAAAGATGTTGAAAAGTGGTTGCGGTGCTTTTTTGCGATATTCTTGCCTGTTCATGCCTCTCGTTGCTACTCGTTCATCTTTCCACAATAGGGGCATCGCCCTTTGCGATGCAGCTCGGCCCCGCAGTTACCACAGAAGTACACGTTGCGCGAGTGGCGATAATAGCTCTTCATGGCATACCATATATATATGATGAGCAGCAAGTAGCCCACGTAATAGAGCGTGCTGATGGAGAACACGATATAATCTACGGCGCACATGCCGGCTAGTCCGCACAGATAGAGCAGGGTGTCGTTGGCCTTGAGCTGATGGCGCGTGTCGTCGATGGCGGCCAGAGCTACGATGAGCATGGCCCATACCAGGATGAGAAACACCTTGAGCAGCAGTGTTTGCGAGAAGGGGTTGAGCGACGGATGAAAGTAGAATTCTTGCCAAGCATCGGGTGCGAACATCTGTATGCTGGCATAGAAGGTGGCCGAGGTGGCCACGATGAGCGTGAGCAGGGTGGGGTAGAAGGAGTGAATATCGTTGAAATGTACGATACGGGCATTGCCTTTCAGTATTTTCCTGAAGATATATCCCACAGCTACCAGGCTGATGATGAGGAGGAAGATGAGCAGGTGCTGGTTGGAGAAGGTGGATATGAACTGTGAGATGGGGTCGTCGGGGTCTACCTTCTTCAGCAGTTTCGACTCGTGTGTCCACCCGAAGTCATACTGGTCGCTGGCCACTTGCACCCATACCGAGTCTATGCTGTCTGCCGGCATAATACGTATGTCGGCCACCACGAGCCTCTGTCCCTTGTGTACGGCAAACGAGTCGATGTGCATTTGGCTCACTATCTCCTCCGGCTGTTGTTTATAGAGCATGAGCGAATCGCCTTTTACAACAAAGTTGAAGTTGATGGTGTAGTGGTGCGTCTGCGCAAATCTGATGGAGTCTTGCTGTTGCTGGGTTAGCTCCATGGGTATAGTGTCGCGCAAGCGTAACGTGTCGCTCAGCCTAAGATGGCTGCCCGTGTGACCGTTGTAGCATGAGCCTAGCAGCACCATGCTGATGATGAGCGTCAAGAGCGACAGCAGGTGTTTACTTCTCAGCATATATATTCATTTGGCATTCGTTGCATTGGAAGCTCAGACGGAATTTTCTGCCGTCGGGCAGAGTGAGGAACAGTGGCTCATGCCATGTGGGACGCTTGCCTCCGCGGCGCACACAGTAGCCCAACGAGTAGCGCAGACAATGTCTGCATTGCATGATGAGCGGTGAGCTGACGGGCTTTTCCTCAAACGAGGGAGTGATGTGCGTTAGCCCGGCCCCTTCATAGAACTTTACGGCTGCCGTGTTGGCAATATTGTATAAATAGGGATATTGCTCATATTCAGCCTGCCATGCCTGCGCCTTTGGCAACTGGGCAGGTGTTGTTTGCATATCCCTCACATCAGGAAGCAAACTGCTTATAGCATCTTGTAACTCCTCTGCTACTTGCCTTCTCAGTTCGGCGAGCTTGCTGCTGGGTATAAATAGAGCTTCGGCTTGCTCACTTATATTAATTTCTGACGCCTCAAACGCCGTGTTGCCGAGCTTAGACAGCTGCCGGATGATGTTGTCATGCTGAGGTTTCTGTGCTATCTGGTGGGGCAACTCCATGCCTACAGTGGTGATGACTGACTTTGGCATGTTCTCCGTCAGGGCCATGGTGAGCGATATGCCGGTTGCGGTGGCCTGCAAAGAGAGGTTCACGCGCATCTTCCTGACGGCCGTCTTGCCTGCCAGAATCTTCTCAAAGGCCTGGTCGTTGTTGCGGTAGAGCGCCATGCCATGCCGCAGGTTTTCGGGCATCTTAAATGGGAACAGCTTGTTGCCTATGGCTTTATTTACTCTGAAGCCCTCCAGCTCCTGATGCGAGTTGATGAGGCAAAGCCCATCGCCATTGGCAAATGCAGCGGTACCGGCCACTGTCAGATAGTCGGGATGCACCTCCTTGATGTGTCCCACGAACTCTCCCATGGCCTTGGGAGTGTTAGGCGAGAAGATGTCGGGCCTTCTTCCGTTCAAAAAATAGTTGGTATAGCCTCTGTTGAAGGTCTTCTGCAGGTTGGGCGTAAAGCTATATGTTGTTCTGCCCAGGCTGGCGCGGCGGTATTCGTCGGGCCGTTTGCGTATGATGTCGTCTATTTTTTGGCTGTAGGCTGCCACCACATTCTTCACGTAGTCGGCATCTTTCAGCCTTCCCTCTATCTTGAAAGCCGATGCTCCGGCATCCATCAGCTCTTCCAGGTGCTCTATCTGGCACATGTCTTTCAGCGAGAGCAGATGCTTGTCGTGTGCAATCACCTTGCCGTCGGCATCTTTCAGATCAAACTTCAGACGGCAGAACTGCGCGCACTCTCCTCTGTTTGCCGAGCGCTTGAAGCAATGTTGTGAGGCATAGCACACGCCTGAGTAGCTCACGCACAGCGCTCCATGCACAAACACCTCCAGCTCTATGTCGGGCACTTGGCTGTGTATGTCGGCTATTTCTTCTGCCGACAGCTCTCTTGCCAGTACCACTCTGCTAAAGCCGAGGGCCTTGAGCCACTTCACTTTGTCGGCTGTGCGTGTGTCACATTGTGTAGAGGCGTGCAGCGCGGGGTGCTTCATGTCCTTGAGCGAGGCCAGCAAGCCCATGTCTTGTATGAGCAGTGCGTCGGCTCCTGCCTCTTGCAGTTGGCTTATCAGCTTGAGCGTGTCGGCCAGCTCATTATTATATATAATGGTGTTCACGGTGACATGCACGCCGGCACCATACCGGTGAGCATATTCGCACAGCGCCTTGATGTCGTCGATGGAGTTACCGGCTGCCGCGCGTGCGCCATAATGAGCCGCTCCTATGTACACGGCATCGGCTCCATGGTCTATGGCTGCTATGCCGCACTCCAGGTTCTTGGCTGGCGCAAGTAGTTCGATGGTTCGCATGTCGATGGGTTATGGTTATCTAATGTCGTCTATATTATAAGGTGTTTCCTGGTAAACATAGTAGTTTATCCAGTTGCTGAAGAGCAGATTGGCATGTGCCCTCCACGTCACCAGGGGCGGGTTGTCGGGGTTGTCGTCCCTGTAATAGTTAACGGGCATCTCTACATCGTCTCGTTTTCCCCTGTCTCTTCTGTACTCTTTGTCCAGTGTTTCGGGGGCATACTCTAGGTGTCCGGTCACAAAGATGTCGCGTCCGTCGCGTGCCATCACTATACCCACGCCACTCTCACGTGACTCTGCTATGATGTCTAGCTCCTCATGCTTCACGATGTCCTCTCTTCTCACCTCGGTGTGCCTGCTCTGAGGCATGCAGAACACGTCGTCGAAGCCTCTGAACAGGGGCAGGTGCGGCTTTAGGGGCATCTGCTTGAAGATGCCGAACATCTTCTTGGGCAGTGGATGCTTGGGCACATGGTGAAAATACCACAGTCCGGCTTGCGCCGCCCAACATATATATAAGGTACTGGTAACGTGGCTGTGCGCCCAGTCGAAGATGTGTGTTATCTCGTCCCAGTATTCCACATCCTCATATTCAAGCGTCTCTATAGGGGCTCCGGTAATAATCATTCCATCGAAGTTCTGCCGTTTCAGCGTGTCAAAATCCTTATAGAACATCATCATATGCTTGATGGGTGTGTTCTTAGGCTTGTGGCTTTTGAGCTTCATAAAGTTGATGTCTATCTGCAAAGGAGTGTTAGACAGCAACCTTATCAAGTCGGTTTCGGTTGTTATCTTCAGTGGCATGAGGTTGAGAATGACAATCTTCAGCGGCCTTATGTCTTGCGTTGTTGCCCTCGAATTGTCTATTACAAAGATGTTCTCATTCTTGAGAATGTCGATGGCGGGCAGCTTATCCGGCAGTCTTAATGGCATTTAATTATATCCTTTCCTTTATCAATACGATGTAGAGGCACGCTTTTGGCGTGACTCTATATTCATTGGCAAAGTTAATTATTTTCAGCGTAATAACGAAAAAACCGCCACAAAAGTTTGATTTTGTGGCGGTTTGTGAACATTATATTAAGATTTCTTCATTTTATGATGCTATTACCACAGTTGCAGACGCTTGTCTTTTGGCAGATACATCTTGTCTGAAGGCTTCACGTTGTAGGCGTCATACCATGCGTCGATGTGTGGCAGCGCTCCGTCTACACGCCATTTGCCCAGAGAGTGTGGGTCGCTCTTCACGCGGTTGCGTATCTCCTTATCGGTGATGTTAGATGCCCATACGCCGGCATAAGCGAGGAAGAAGCGCTGGTCGGGGGTGAATCCGTTCTTGTTGCCCAGCTTCTTTCCCTCTGTGGCATGCTTGTAGGCGTAGAAGGCCACTTGCAGTCCTCCGTGGTCGGCAAGGTTCTCACC
>DLDC01000142.1 GCA_002480935.1 Prevotella sp. UBA7782
AAAAGAAGTTGAATGGCCAGTTTGCTTCCAACAAGAAGTATCGCATAGACCTGAAATTGGCGTCAGATACCACCGGTCTGCGCAAGGAGGGATTTCGCATAAGCCGGAAAAACCGCCGACTGACGGTCGAGGGTTTTGATGGTTCTGGCGTAATATATGGCTGTAACGAATTGGCACAATACGCCATCNNAGCATCATGACTTAAACATACCCAACATGACCCAAAACCCTGAAATGGTGCTTAGAGGGGCTTGTGTAGGACTGCAGAAAACGCAATATTTGCCGGGCCGGGGTGTATACGAATATCCCTATACGCCCGAAAACTTTCCTTGGTTCTATGACAAGAACCTGTGGATAAAGTATCTTGACATGCTGGTAGACAATAAAATGAACTCGCTCTACCTGTGGAACGGCCATCCCTTTGCCTCACTCGTCAAGCTCAAAGATTATCCTTTTGCCGTAGAAGTAGACGATTCTACCTTCAAGAAAAATCAGGAGATGTTCTCCTTTCTCACTCACGAGGCCGACAAACGGGGCATCTACGTCATACAGATGTTTTATAACGTCATCGTCAGCAAACCTTTTGCCGAGCATTACGGCATCAAGACGCAAGACCGCAACCGGCCCATCTCTCCTCTGTTGAGCGATTATACCCGCAAGAGTATTGCTGCTTTCATCGAAAACTATCCTAATGTGGGCCTGTTGGTGTGCCTGGGTGAGGCCATGGCTACCTATGATGATGATGTGGAATGGATGACCAAAACGATTATTCCGGGTGTAAAAGACGGTCTGAAGGCTTTGGGCCGCACCGACGAGCCGCCCATACTGTTACGTGCTCACGACACTGACTGCAGCGCGGTGATGCATGCCTCGTTGCCCCTCTATCACAATCTGTACACCATGCAGAAGTACACGGGCGAGTCGCTCACCACCTATCAGCCGCGTGGACCATGGGCTCAAGAACACCGAAACCTTGCTGCTTTGGGCACAACACATATAGAAAACGTGCACATACTGGCCAATCTGGAACCCTTCAGATGGTCGTCTCCCGCTTTTGTAGAGAAGACTGTAAAGGCCATGCACAACATTCACCATGCCAACGCTCTGCATCTCTATCCTCAGGCGTCTTATTGGGACTGGCCTTACACAGCCGATAAGTATGCCGACGGCCATAGAGAATTGCAGCTAGACCGTGACTGGATGTGGTATGCCACATGGGGAAGATATGCTTGGAATTGTCATCGCGATAGTGTGCCGGAGGTTAGATACTGGGACGGACGGCTATCACAGAAGTTTGGTTTCGACTCTATAGCAGCGCGAAATTTGCTTACTGCTTATGATGAAAGCGGCGAAATAGCCCCCAAACTCATTCGCAGGTTTGGCATAACCGAAGGTAACAGGCAGACGCTCTTGCTTGGTATGTTGGCCAGTCAGCTGGTTAACCCTTATAAGTACACCGTTTATCCCGGCTTTTACGAGAGTTGTGGACCGGAAGGAGAGAAGCTTATAGAGTATGTGGAGAAGGAGTGGAAGCATCAACCCCATCACGGTGAGCTGCCTCTCGACATCGTGGCGCAGACCGAGGCCCATGGCGATAAGGCTGTGGCTGCCGTGGATGAGATAGCCGGCAGGGTGACACGCAACACCGAAGAGTTTAAACGCATACAGAATGACATGCACTGCTATCGTGAGTTTGCCTATGCTTTCGGCTGGAAGGTGAAAGCCGCTCAGCACGTGCTCAACTATAAATGGGGCAAGGACATACATGAACTGGAGGCTGCCATCCCATTGCTGGAAGAGGGACTGAAGCATTATCGCAAGCTTGTGAGCCTCACACAAAACACTTATCTCTACGCCAACAGTATGCAGACGGCTCAACGCCGTATACCCATAGGGGGCGACGGAGGCAAGATGAAGACATGGGCCGAGCTGTTGCCGTGTTATGAGCAAGAGGTAATCAATCTGAAGAAGAATATCAACTTACTGAAGAATAAGGCCCGGGGACTTGACAGCAAGCCTAAAAAGTGGCCGACCCTTGTGCCCGCTGATGTCACTCTGGTAGACAATTACTCGGTGGTTACCTTAGGCAAAGGTGCAAAGCTTTTCGCCGACTTAGACAGCACCGTAACTGATTTGTCGCCTGAGCTCAACGGATTAAAGGCCCTGGTGATGAGCAGCAAGCAGCAACGCAATGGGCAGACACGCATCGCCTTCAGTTGCAAGAAACCTGTTCAGCTGCTTGTTGGCTACTTCCGCGACGACCAAAAGAAGTATGCCAAGGCTCCAAAATTGGAGACCGATGCTACAGCCAACGACTATGGCCAGGCAGAACCGCAGATAACATCGGCTTTGCGCATAGCCGGTATGCCTCAGGTGAATGTTCATAAGTATGTTTTCCAGGCAGGACAGCACGAGCTTTACCTGCCCAAAGGCATCTCACTCATCCTAGGTTTCACGCAGAGCACTATCATTCCGCATGATGCGGGCCTGGCAGGCGAGGATCAAGCCATTGATTGGCTGTTTCAATAACCATCCAATATATATGAGGGACGCTCCATGCAGCATCCCTCTTTTATTTTAAATGCTCGCCACCTTATATCCCCGCCGGTGGTTTCCATGCGTTTGTGGACGGCCGGCCGTTGTTGGTTTATGCGTGAAGGGGTAGGGAAGGGTGTCTGATATAAATGAAGAAAGCCAAGCAATTTTTCAACTGCTTGGCTTCTGTGAGGTGCGCCCTTAGGGACTCGAACC
>DLDC01000184.1 GCA_002480935.1 Prevotella sp. UBA7782
ATCGCCAATGGCATCAAGCACGCCTTCAACGAGTTTCAGTGTTCCGAGATCATCATCGGCATGCACATGCATCCGGAGCGCTCACCTAAGTTCTGGGGCGAGTTCCATCAGAGTCTGTTCAATGGACTCAGCCGCCAGATCATCATGGCACGCATCCGCCAGCCGCTCAACACCATACGCCGCATACAGGTGGCCGTGCCCTCAAGGGCCGAGTTTGAGCTGGGCTTCAGGCGGTGGGTGGAGCGTCTGGCACGCCTGGCGGGCAACCTGGAGTGCCGCATACAGTTTCACGGACGCAAAGACTCGCTGGCCCTCATCAACGAGTATATACAGAACAAGCACCCCAGCGTGCGCGCCGAATATGTGCTGATGGGGCACTGGAATGAGCTTCCCACACTGGCAACAGAGGTGAAAGACGACCACTTGTTTGTCATCGTAACCGCCAGAAAGGGCACCATATCCTACAAAACGGCCATGGAGAGGCTGCCACAAGAGGTTACGCAGTTCTGTAAAGGCAAGTCGCTCATGATCATATTCCCCGACCAGTATGAGCAACCCATGGATCAGATGACCTTCGCACAGCCCCAACACACAGAGGAGCGCTCGGCTTATGAGGCCGTGGGCGAATGGCTGAAGAAGCACAAACGACATTAGACATGATAGATATTAAAGGTATAACAAAGAGCTTCGGCTCGCTGCAGGTGCTCAAAGGCATAGACCTGCACATCAACAAAGGTGAGATAGTGAGCATCGTGGGACCTTCCGGCGCCGGAAAGACCACGCTGCTGCAAATCATAGGTACGCTGGACAAGCCCGACAGCGGCACGGTGACGATAGACGGAACCGACACCGGGAGTCTGTCGGCAGGCAAGCTGAGCAGCTTCAGAAACCATAACATCGGCTTCGTGTTTCAGTTTCATCAGCTGCTGCCGGAGTTTACAGCACTCGAGAACATCATGATTCCGGGACTCATCGCCCACCGCAAGCAATCAGAACTGAAGGAGCAGGCCATGAAGCTGCTGCAGTTTATGGGCCTGGAAGGGCGTGCCGGCCATAAGCCCAACGAACTGTCGGGCGGCGAGAAACAGCGCGTGGCCGTGGCAAGGGCCCTTATCAACAACCCCGCAGTGATATTGGCTGACGAGCCCAGCGGCTCGCTCGACACGAAGAACAAGATGGAACTGCACCAGCTCTTCTTCGACCTGCGCGACAAGCTGGGCCAGACCTTTGTGATTGTGACGCACGATGAGGAGCTGGCCAAGCTCACCGACCGCATCATACACCTGAAAGATGGTATGATAGTGAGCGGTGACACCGAGATATAAAACATCATTCAACATCCCATAACAAATATCAATATGAAAATAAAATTAGGAGACTACAACACGCTGCGTGTGGTGAAGAAGGCCTACAAGCACACGGGCAAGGAGCTGGGACCCAAAGAGGAGTTTGGCATCTACCTCGACGGAGGCGACGACGGCGACATTCTCATGCCGGCCAAGTATGTGCCCGAGGGCACGGAAGTGGGCGATGAGGTGCGCGCCTTTGTCTATCTCGACCAGGAGGAACGCCCCATTGCCACTACCGAAGAACCGCTGTGCCGCGTGGGCGACTTTGCTTATCTGGAGTGTGCATGGGTTAACGAGTATGGTGCCTTCCTGTCATGGGGGCTCACCAAGGACATCTTCTGCCCCTTTCATGAGCAGAAAAAGAAGATGCAGATAGGCGAGAGCTACATCGTTTACATATATATAGACGAAGAGAGCTACCGCATCGTGGCCTCGGCAAAGGTGGATAAGTTTCTCAGCGAGTCGGTTCCCGCCTACAGAAACGGCGACGAAGTAGACCTGCTGGTGTGGCAAAAAACCGACCTGGGCTTTAAGGTTATCGTGGATAATGCCTTTTCGGGGCTGATATACCAGAACCAAATATTCCAGTATGTGCACACGGGCGACCGCCTGAAAGGCTACATCGCACAGGTGAGACCCGACGGAAAGATAGACTGCACGCTGCAACCCACGGGGCAAAAACAGACACAAGACTTTGCCGAAACGCTGCTCAGCTATCTCAAAGAGCACGGCGGAGTGTGCAACATGGGCGACAAGAGCGAGGCTGAAGACATCAAGCGCACCTTCCAGGTGAGCAAGAAGGTGTTTAAGCGCGCCATCGGCGACCTGTACAAGCGACGCCTCATCACCGTAGAACCCTTGTGCATAAAACTTGTTTAGGCCATGCAGAACCAGTTTTCAAGAACACAGCTGCTGCTGGGAAAGCCCGCCATCGACACGCTCAACGGCTCACGGGTGGCCGTGTTCGGCGTGGGAGGCGTGGGCGGATATGCCGTTGAGGTGCTCGCCCGGTCGGGTGTGGGAGCCATAGACCTGATAGACGACGACCGCGTGTGCCTCACCAACGTGAACAGACAGATACTGGCCACCATCTCTACGGTGGGCAAACACAAGGTGGATGTGGCCGAGGCTCGCATCAAGGACATCAACCCGCGGTGCATAGTGCGCAAATATCAGACCTTCTATCTGCCCGAACATGCCGACGAGTTCAGCTTTGCCGACTACGACTATGTGGTGGATTGCATTGACACCGTGACGGCTAAGCTAGACATCATACAGCGTTGCCACCGCCTGGGCGTGCCCATCATATCGTGTCTGGGCGCAGCTTACAAGCTGGACGCCACGCTCTTTGAGGTTACCGACCTCTATAAGACCAAGATGGACCCGCTGGCCAAGGTGCTGAGAAAGAAGCTTCGCAAGACCGACGTGAAGCACCTGAAGGTGGTATATAGTCCTGAAGAGCCCCTTGAGGTGATAGATCAACCGGAGATAAGCTGCAGGTTTCACTGCATCTGCCCCAACAAGGACATGCGTAAGTGCACCGACCGCCACACCATACCGCCCAGCAACGCCTGGGTACCGGCCACGGCAGGCCTCATCTGTGGCGGCGAGGTGGTGAAAGACCTTATCAACAACGCCCACACCATGCGCATCTCGCCCGAAGAGGCGCCTAATAACATCTACGCGCAGAAGGCCCGCGAGCGTGCCGAAAAGATGCTTGCCGAGCACAAGAAACTGAAGGAACAAGCAAGGCAGGCTGCCAAGGCGCAATAGCAAGGCCTGAGGCAACCATGCCCTATATAAAGAAGAGGGGAAGACCTGCGGCACTCTATGGCCGCAAGCCTTCCCCTTTAAGGTATATTTAAGTTGCTATGTTCGTTAGAATTCAGCGTTTCTCGGCGTACGTGGGAACGGAATGACGTCGCGAATGTTCTGCATACCCGTCACGAAGAGTATGAGACGCTCGAAGCCCAGTCCGAATCCGGCGTGCGGACATGAGCCATACTTGCGCGTGTCGAGATACCAGCTGTAGTTGGCCTCGTCCATTCCGCGAGCCTTAATCTCGTCTACCAGCTTGTCATAATTCTCCTCACGCACCGAGCCACCGATGATTTCGCCTATGCGGGGGAACAATACGTCGGTGCCCTGCATAGTCTTTCCGTCATCGTTCTTCTTCATATAGAAGGCCTTGATGGCACTTGGATAGTCGGTCATGATAACCGGACGCTTGAAGTGTTGCTCCACTAAGAAGCGCTCATGCTCGCTGCTGAGGTCCATGCCCCACCCTGTTACGGGGAACTCAAACTTGTGTCCGGCCTTCACGGCATCCTCCAATATCTTAATGCCCTCGGTATATGGCAGGCGCACAAAGTCTTCCTTCACCACCGCTTCCAGCGTGCTGATGAGGTTCTTGTCTATCATCTTGTTGAGGAAGTTGAGGTCGTCGCGACAGTTGTCGAGTGCCCACTGCACGCAATACTTTATAAAGTCTTCCTCAAGATCCATCAGTCCTTCCTTGTCCAGGAACGCCACTTCAGGCTCAATCATCCAGAACTCGGCCAGATGGCGGGGCGTATTGCTGTTCTCAGCCCTGAAGGTAGGTCCGAAGGTATAGATGGCTCCGAGTGCCGTAGCGCCCAGCTCGCCCTCGAGCTGTCCCGACACGGTGAGGTTAGCCTCCTGTCCGAAGAAGTCCTTGTCATAGTCTACCTCTCCGCTCTTGGCCACCTTGTTCAGGTCGAGCGTGGTTACCTGAAACATTTCTCCGGCACCCTCGCAGTCGCTTGCCGTGATGAGCGGTGTGTTGAAATAGAAGAAGCCGTGCTCATGAAAATACTTATGAATGGCTATGGCCATGTTGTGGCGTATGCGGAACACAGCACCAAAGGTATTGGTGCGCAGGCGCAGATGAGCATACTTGCGCATATACTCAAAGCTCTGGCCCTTCTTCTGCATGGGGTAGTCGGCCGGACATAGGCCGTATATCTCTATCTCACGGGCCTGAACCTCAACGTTCTGCCCTTTTCCCTGGCTCTTCACCAGTGTGCCCACAACCGATATGCAGGCTCCCGTAGTGATGCTCTTGAGCTGTTCGGCATCCATTGTGGCAGGGTCTACCACCACCTGAATGTTGTTGATGGTGGAGCCATCGTTAAGCGCAATGAAATCTACAGCCTTGCTGCTACGGTGCGAGCGCACCCAGCCCTTCACGTTGATGTCTTGGTCATACTGCGTGCTGGCGAGCGCGTCGATAACTTTTGTTCTTTTCATGCCTTATTTTTTTAGCGCAAGCCGTGGCGTTGCATAAGCCCCGCGGCCCTGAGGGCCACGCGCGAGGCTCACACGTCGTGCCACGACATGCCGTCATTAATGATACAAATGAGAGAGACGCTTACTCGAAGGCGCCCATGCGGAGCATCTCCACCTCCTTCTCGGTGAGGAAACGCCAGTCGCCACGGCGCAAGCCTTTCTTGGTCAGTCCGGCAAACTGCACCCTGTCGAGCTTCACCACACGATAGCCGAGGCTCTCGAAGATGCGCCTCACGATGCGGTTTTTGCCGCTGTGTATCTCTATGCCCACCTGACTCTTGTCGGTGTCGCTGGCATAATCGATAGCGTCAGCGTGCACCTCGCCGTCTTCAAGCTCCACTCCTTCAGAAATTTTCTGTATGTCGAAGGCCGTAACGGGCTTGTCGAGGAACACGTGATAAACCTTCTTCTTGAGGAATTTGGGATGTGTGAGCTTGCTGGCCAGGTCGCCGTCGTTGGTGAGCAGCAGCACACCGGTGGTGTTGCGGTCTAGTCTGCCCACGGGATAGATGCGCTCCGGGCAGGCGTTCTTCACCAAGTCCATCACCGTTTTGCGCTGTTGCGGGTCGTCGCTTGTCGTCACATAGTCCTTAGGCTTGTTGAGAAGCACGTACACCTTCTTCTCTATTGTGACGGGCTGGTCATGGAATTTCACCTCATCAGAGCGCAGAACCTTTGTTCCGAGCTCGGTAACCACCTTGCCGTTTACTGTCACCACGCCAGCCTGTATGTACTCATCGGCCTCGCGACGGCTGCAAACGCCGGCGTTGGCCAGGTACTTATTCAGGCGCAAGGGCTCGTTGGGATCTATATTTTCTTCCTTATACTCAATGCGTTTCTTCATGCTATACTTAGCGTTGGGGTCGTATCCCGGCTGGCGCTGCTGATAGCCACCCTGGCGCTGCTGATAACCACCCTGACGGGGCTGATAGCCACCCTGGCGGGGCTGATAACCACCCTGACGAGGCTGATAGCCGCCCTCTTCACCCTCCTGGCTGTTATAGCGCGGACGATAGTTGGGGCGCTGCTGATAGCCACCCTGACGCTGCTGATAGCCACC
>DLDC01000116.1:0-1559 GCA_002480935.1 Prevotella sp. UBA7782
TATATGACGCAGGACATCGGTACGGCAGAGATGCGCTTTAATGATTATCCCATAGACAAGATGATTTATGTGGTGGGAAATGAGCAGAACTATCACTTCCAGGTGCTGTCTATCTTGTTAGACAGGCTGGGCTTTAAGTGGGGCAAGGACCTTGTGCACTTCTCTTACGGTATGGTGGAGCTGCCAAATGGTAAGATGAAGAGCCGCGAAGGCACTGTGGTGGATGCCGATGACCTTATTGCGCAGATGATAAGTGATGCCCGCAAGACATCTGATGAGATGGGCAAGTTTAAGGATATGACCGAGGATGAGAAGCAGGAAGTGGCTCGCATCGTGGGCTTGGGCGCTCTGAAATACTTTATTCTGAAGGTTGACGCGCGCAAGAACATGCTCTTCAATCCGGCTGAAAGTATCGACTTCAACGGTAACACGGGTCCTTTCATTCAGTACACTTACGCCCGTATTCGCAGTATCATGCGCAAGGCAGAGGCTGAGGGCATCACCCTGCCGCAGCAACTGGCCCCGGACGCGCCGCTGAACGATAAGGAAATAGAGATTATACAGAAGCTCAGAGAGTTTGAGGCTGCCGTAACGGAGGCCGGACAAAACTATAATCCGTCGGGCATAGCCAACTATTGCTATGAATTGACGAAGCTCTTCAATCAGTTCTATCACGATTACAGCATACTGAGTGCAGATACTCCTGAGACGAAGATTACCCGCCTCGTGCTCACCAAGAATGTGGCCAAGGTTATTAAGAACGGTATGGCACTGCTTGGTATAGAGGTTCCTGAGAGAATGTAAGCCATGGCTAAGGAAACCGTTAACCCGCCCTCATGGCGCACAGACACTGTGCTGCCCTTGCCCAATGAGGTAAGGGCAGACGCATGGGCTGTAGACGCAGCGTGTTCAGGCAACCCCGGACCTATGGAATATAGGGGTATTGACTTGGCTACGGGGGCTATGCTCTTTCACTTCGGGCCTATGAAAGGAACCAATAACATAGGCGAGTTTCTGGCTATTGTACATGCTTTAGCCTTAATGGAAAAGCAGGGTGTTAAGGGAAAGTGCATATACAGCGACTCACGTAACGCCATTTTGTGGGTGAACAAGGGAAAATGTAAGACTACACTGCAACGTGACCCACAGACGGAAAAGTTGTTTGAGGTGATAGGGAGGGCTGAAAAATGGCTTCGAACACATGCTGTCACCACGCCTATACTGAAATGGGAGACGTCTAAGTGGGGGGAGATTCCCGCCGACTTTGGTAGAAAATAGCACCGGAAGGCATCTGCCTGATGGTTGAAAAATAAGAAGAGGTGGCTGTTGGGCCACCTCTTTTATGTGATAGGAAACGAAGGGGGCGGATGAAGATCCGCCTTTTTCGTAGTGTGTTGTTAAGCTTATTCCACTTGACTGCCGGGCTTTACGGTGTGCTCGGTAGTGGTTACTGCCAGCGTGCCATCATCGTTTACGGCACTGAGAATCATGCCCTGACTTTCTATGCCCATCATCTTGCGAGGCGCAAGGTTGGCAATGAAGAGCACATCCTTGCCGAT
>DLDC01000116.1:1593-6554 GCA_002480935.1 Prevotella sp. UBA7782
GCTGCCGTCGTCGATGGTGAACTTGAGCAGTTTGCTGCTCTTCTTGACCTTTTCGCAGGCCTTGACGTGGCCTACCCGGATGTCAAGCTTCTGCCATTCGTCGAAGGCAATGTTAGGTTTGATGGGGCTGGCCTTATAGGTAGCAGCCTCGTTGGCGCGCTTTGTGGCAGCCAACTTGTCTAGCTGAGCCTGTATGGCACTGTCTTCTATCTTCTCGAAGAGCAGTTGCGGCTCGTTGAGCTGATGACCCGCGGTGAGCAGGTTGGTGCTGCCTAATTGTGACCAGTCGTAGTCTTGAAGGCCTATCATGTCTCTTAGCTTCTTGCTGGAGAAGGGAAGGAAGGGCTCGAAGGCTATGCTGAGGTTGGCAACGAGCTGCAATGAGATGTAAAGAATGGTTTCTACGCGCTTGGGATCGGTCTTCCAAACCTTCCAAGGCTCGCATTCGGTGATGTATTTATTGCCGATGCGCGCCAGGTTCATGGCCTCTTTCTGTGCCTCGCGGAACTTAAATACATCGAGCAATGCCTCCATCTTGTCTTTTACATCCTTGAATTCTTCAATGGCTTTGCGGTCTACTTCTTGCAGAGCACCACATTCAGGCACTACGCCACCCCAGTATTTCTTGGTCAGTTGCAGGGCTCTGTTGACGAAATTGCCGTAGATTGCCACCAGTTCAGAGTTGTTGCGCTCTTGGAAATCCTTCCATGTGAAGTTGTTGTCTTTCGTTTCCGGTGCGTTGGCTGTGAGCACATAGCGCAGCACATCTTGCTTTCCGGGGAAGTCGCGCAGATATTCATCCAACCAAACAGCCCAGTTGCGCGAGGTCGAAATCTTGTTGTCTTCAAGATTGAGAAACTCGTTGGCTGGTACGTTGTCGGGCAGTATATAGCCTCCGTGGGCCTTGAGCATGGTGGGGAAGATGATGCAATGGAACACGATATTGTCCTTGCCGATGAAGTGGACGAGGCGTGTTTCGGGGTCTTTCCACCATTTTTCCCAATTACCGAAGCGCTCCGGCTCTTTCTCGCACAGCTCTTTGGTGTTGGAGATGTATCCTATGGGCGCATCGAACCATACATAGAGCACTTTGCCTTCGGCTCCCTTGACGGGCACGGGTATGCCCCAATCGAGGTCGCGAGTCATGGCACGCGGCTGTAAATCCATGTCGAGCCAGCTCTTGCACTGCCCATACACGTTGGGACGCCACTCTTTATGCTCTTCAAGAATCCATTTCTTGAGCCAGTCTTGATACTCGTTGAGCGGCAGATACCAGTTTTTGGTTTTGCGAATGACAGGCTTTGAGCCGGAGATAGTGGAGTGGGGGTCTTTCAGCTCCATAGGGCTGAGGTCGCTGCCACACTTCTCACACTGGTCGCCATAGGCATTGGGATTGCCGCAATGGGGGCATGTGCCCATGATATAACGGTCGGCCAAGAACTGATGAGCCTCTTCGTCGTAGTATTGCTCGGTTTCTTTCTCTATGAGCTTACCATCGTTATAGAGCTTCTTGAAGAAGTCTGAAGCCATCTGATTGTGTGTGCTTGAAGTGGTTCGGCTATAGATATCGAACGAAATGCCGAACTCCTTGAAGCTTTCTTTGATGATTTTGTGGTAGCGGTCGCATACATCTTGCGGCGTGATACCCTCTTTCTTGGCTCTCAGAGTGATGGGCACGCCGTGCTCATCGCTACCTCCTATGAATACTACTTCTTCTTTCTTGAGCCTAAGATAACGGGCATAGATGTCTGCGGGGACGTAAACTCCGGCCAAATGCCCTATATGCACACCACCATTGGCATAGGGTAGAGCTGCCGTGATGGTGGTTCTTTTGAACTTCTTTTGTTGCATAGGATTTGATTTCTTATTCTTTATTTCAGTGCAAAATTAGTATAAATAAGGAGTATATGCAAATTTGGGTAAGGCTTTTTGCCTTAAAGTGTATTGCTCTTTTGCACTCGTATGCGCTTGCCTCCGGCATAACAGAACACTTTAAAGCTGCCTCGCTGATACTCATCTTCATATCCTGGCGCCACAAGCGTGAACCCGCAGGCCTTCACTTGGTTGAGTAATTGCTCGTNNAAGCCTTGCTGTTGAACACGCCTATCTCGATGTTGTCGTTGATGGCTACGTAGCTGGATATGCCTTTCTTTACGGGCTTGGGCAGGTCGGTGTATACGCCTTCGCGTATCATCTTGGGCAGGGTGCAGTTCTTATAATAGAGGTTCTTGAACTTGTCTAGCATACTTACCTCATAATTGGCCTTGTATTTATAGCCGTATTTCTTCATAACTTCCTTTGCGTTTTGCTCGCCTTGAAGAATGAGCAGCGCATCTTTCAGCGTGAGAACTTCGGCATTAGGTGTTTCGGGTAGTGCCTGCATGTCGGCTGTTGAAAGGGGTAAGATCTTCACAGAGTCGGTCTTTGCCGTTTGACTTGTTGTCGGTTGGGTTGCTCCGCAGCCGCAGAGCATGGCGATTACGGCTATTGCAGCCGACAGAATAAGGGTTTTTCTCATTTTTATTTGTTTGATTTTGATTTTTGTTTTTTTGATCTTTGAGTGTTGCTTGAGGCTGTTGTGCCAGGCTTTAAGTACTTATCGAAGAACTGAAGTGACTTGAGTTGCGCGTCCTTATGGCATGAATGGGGTATGTCCCATAGCTCGGTGTCAAGCTTGTCATCTGCTCCTTGGCTCTGCCAAACGCCGTGCATGATGCTGAAAGCCTGTTTAACGCCTCTGACGGGAAAGAGATGGTCCTTCGTTCCGCTGACAAACAGCATGGGCTTGGGTGCTGCCAACGACGCAATGTCGGGATAGTCCATGTACTGGCGCAAGCCGGGCAGGCAGTTGGCAAAGCCTCCATACTCTCTTTTATGGTCGGCTGTGCTCATCTGTACGTCTGTTGTCACCATCCAGCAAATGGCTGCTCCCACCTTTATCTTATCGCTCATGGCTGACAACATCCATGCTCTGTAAGCTCCCATAGAGCATCCCATGCATCCAATACGGTCTTTGTCAACATAGGGAAGGGTAGAAAGGAAGTCAGTAGAGGCTATGTCATCATAGTGCATGAAGCCGCAAAGGTCGCGTCCAAGCATCATCATATTGCCGGCGATAATGTCGTATTTGCTGCGATCAACGCCTTCTTCGCGCCCTCTTTCTCCCCACATGGGGGCGTCTATAGAGAAACATACGTAGCCGTGCTGGGCCAGATAGTCGCCTACGAACTGCCCTTCGTAGAGGTTTTCTGCCCATGCCTGTGCGTCTTTGGCCACTTCTTCAGACACTCCGAAGGGCTTAATCATCTTCTCTTTACCTATATATAAATGTGCCCCATGGTCGTGCAGCAGGTTGATAGCGGGGAAAGGTCCCTTGCCATCAGGTACCAATACGTAGGCTGTGATGCGTGAATAAGCATTGACATTGAACCTTATCTTCAGGGCTTTGTAGCCGTTTCTTTGTTCCTGGGCTATCACTTCAGGGCTGAAACTGGTTGCTGCTTTGGGCGGAGTCATCATGCATTCGAGTACCTTAGCGCGGGCTTTTTGCTTCCAAACATCGAATGTCATGTTTCTGCAATTTCGCCATGCCAATGGATAAGTGAGCTCATGCTTGAGTTGCTCTACGTATATGGGCAAGTCGAAAGAGAACTCAAAGGTGTCACGCTTCTGCACCTGCATGTCTTTCTGCTGTGCTTGAGAGGGCAGAATAGCCATGATGGTGATGAGAAATGCTGCAATCGTCTTCTTCATAGTCACTATATTGAGTTGTTGAATGTTTTGTGCAAATTTACTATTATTATTTTCCTTGTACGAATAAAAAGCGTAAAAATAAGTTGAAGGCAGCCATTTTGCTCTTCTGCAAACTGTCAGAACACAAAAAGGGGCAGCCTCTTTGAGGTCGCCCCTGATAGTTCTTATATGCACATTACTTATATGTAATGGTTTGTGCAGTTCATTTTTTAAGCTTCAGCCACTTGCGTTTCAGCTTTAGTGACCATCTTTTTCTTCAGTATGTGATATGCAACCGGCGATACGATGAAGATAGAACTGAGTGTACCAACGAACACACCGATGATCATAGCGAATGAGAAGCTGCGTATACTGTCACCACCCAGAACGAAGATAGCCACGAGAACGATGAGCGTAGACACTGAAGTGTTCACTGTACGAGCAAGGGTTTCGTTGATAGAAGTGTTGAACAGCTGCTGCAAATTGCCCTTAGGATGCAACTTTAAGTTCTCACGTATACGGTCCATAACCACCACTGAGTCGTTCACATCATATCCGATAACCGTAAGTATGGCTCCTATGAACGTCTGGTCTATCTCAAGCGAGAAGCCTATCCAGCCGTAGCAAACCGAGAAGAAGCCTATCACGATGATGGTATCGAGTATCAGTGCCGTGATAGAACCGATTGAGAAGCCGATGTTGCGGAACCTGATGAAGATGTAAAGGAAGATACATACAATGGCCAGAATAACGCTTAAGAAAGCATTGTAGGTGATGTTCTTGGCAATAGAAGGTCCAACCTTCGTACTGCTTATGATAGAACCGCCCTGACGTATGTCCGGGTTCTTGAATGCCTCTACATTGGCTTGTGAAACGAAGCCGCCCTTCTTCAGAGCCTTGTACAGGATGTTCTCTGCCTCATCGTCCTCGTTCGGGTCATTAGACTTGATGTTGTAGTTGGTCGAAACACGTATTGTCTTGCCGTCAGTGCCCAATGCGATGACGCTGGTTGTTGCCGGCTTGCCGATATTGTCGCCCTTTGTATTGATGAAAGCATTGTTCAGAGCCTTGCGAACTTCCTCAACCTGCACTGGTTTATCGAGAGTTACCACGTAGTTGCGGCCACCTGTGAAGTCGATACTCATGCTCAGGCCTCTCACAATGAAGCTTACGATGAAGATAATTGTCACAATGGCGTAAGCAGTGTAGCTCTTCTTGTACATGCCCAT
>DLDC01000173.1:0-321 GCA_002480935.1 Prevotella sp. UBA7782
TGACGCTCATTATAATACTTATGCAGTTTCTGAATTGTGCGGTTGGGGCTTGCGAGACAATATCTGCAAAGGTGTGAGGAATTATATATCATTTTTAAGGAAGTTTAGAACTGTTTTTCGTTGAAATGACAATTTTGTTGCCAACTGAACGAAAATAATGCACAAAACTTTTGGATTTGTGCATCAATGATATTACCTTTGCACACAAAATTCATTTTTGTGCAATGGAAAGTACAGTTTGTTTTAATGCATATATACAGAAGGCCATTACAGGAAATTGGGATAAAAACGCCCTCACAGACTATAAAGGGGCAACGCTTC
>DLDC01000173.1:339-1575 GCA_002480935.1 Prevotella sp. UBA7782
GAAAATAGAAAAGTTGCATATACTTTTTGAGTATAGCGGCATTAAGAAAGGCGATAAGATAGCCCTTTGCGGGCGCAACAGCTCTATGTGGGCCGTGGCTTTGCTGGCCACTCTCACCTATGGGGCAGTGGCAGTACCTATACAGCACGAGTTCACACCCGAACAAGTGTATAATATTGTAGAGCATTCTGAGGCCAAGCTGCTCATGGTGGGCGATGTAGTGGCCACCACGCTGGAGGCTGACAAGATGCCACAGCTCACCGGAATAATCTATTTGCCCGATCTGTCTATCGTGGAGAGCCGCTCAGACAAACTTACTTACGCGCGCGAAAATCTGAATGCCATCTACGGGCATAAATATCCTGAAAGCTTCAGGCAGAAAGATGTGAGCTATCATCAGGACGATCCTGAGGAGCTGGCTCTTATCAATTACACCAGCGGAACAACAGGATTCTCCAAGGGCGTGATGCTTCCTTATAGGGCACTGATGGGCAACTTGCAGTGGATATTGGCCGAAGTGGGCCCCCATGTGCCCAAAGACAGCAACGCGCTGAGCATTCTGCCCATGGCACATATGTATGGCTTGCTCTGCGAATTCTTCTTCGAGTTCAGCTACGGCAGCCATATCTACTTCCTCAACCGTATGCCCAGCCCCACGGTTATCACGCAGGCGTGCGCCGACATCAAGCCGGCCATCATCTTTGCCGTGCCTATGGTGATGGAAAAAATTATACGTAAGAAGATATTCCCCCTCATTCAGAACAAGCCGGTGCGCCTTTTGCTCAACATGCCCGTTATCAGCAAGAAGGTGAAGGAGCGCATCTGCGAGCAGGTGATGAACGAGTTTGGAGGCAAGATATACGAAGTGGTTGTGGGAGGTGCAGGACTCAACGTCGAGATACAAGACTTCCTGGCCAGCATTGGCTTCCCCTTCACCGTGGGATATGGTACAACCGAAACGGCTCCTATGATTTCGTATGCCGACTGGCACGACTATAAGCTGCGCTCATGCGGGCGCGCCGTGACAGGCATGGAGGTGAAAATAGCCAGTCCGGACCCCCTCACCATACCCGGAGAGATTATCACCAAGGGCCAAAACGTGATGACGGGCTACTACAAGAACCCGCAGGCCACGCATAAAGTGCTGGATGACGAAGGCTGGTTTCACACCGGCGACCTCGCCACAATGGACAGCGAGGGCAACGTATATATACGCGGACGCATCAAGAACATGCT
>DLDC01000173.1:1651-10858 GCA_002480935.1 Prevotella sp. UBA7782
GAACAAAAAGGCGAAAAACTGGTGGGACTTGTTCATCCGGACATTGAAGAGGCACACTCGCTGGGCTTCACTTCAGAGGACCTGGAGAGCATTATGGAGCAGAACAGGAAGGAGCTCAACAACATACTTCCCTCTTTCTGCAAGCTGTCGGCCATCAAGATACATGATGAGGAGTTCCAAAAGACTCCTAAGAAGAGCATCAAACGTTTTCTGTATCAGGACGCAGTGTAAGCGAACAATTATATGACTATATCCTGAGTAAAACGTGTAAGGATAACTAAAAACTGCACAAATAATTTTGATTTGAGCAAAGAAGTAGTTATCTTTGCACATTATAAGAAAAACTGTGCAATGGAATCAATACCGAGTTTCAACGCGTTAATAGAGAAAAGTATCATAGATCATTGGGATCTTGATGCACTTACAGATTACAAGGGCAAGACGTTGCAATATCATGACGTGGCCCGGAAAATAGAAAAACTGCACATTCTCTTTGAGAATTGCGGCCTGCAAAAGGGCGACAAGGTGGCACTGGCCGGACGCAACAGCAGCAACTGGGCCGTAGCTTTCCTGGCTACACTTACCTATGGTGCCATAGCGGTGCCCATTCTGCATGAGTTTACAGCCGACCAAATACACAACATCGTTAACCATTCAGACGCTAAGCTCTTGTTTGTAGGCGATGTCGTGGCTACGGTTATAGATGCCACGAAGATGGAAAAGCTGGAGGGTATCATCTATATACCTGATTACTCGCTCGTGGTGTCACGCACAGAAAAGCTCACATACGCGCGCGAGCACCTCAACGAGATGTTCGGGCAGCGTTATCCCAAATACTTCAGAAAGCAGCATGTGTCTTATTATAAAGAGCAAAGCCCCGACGAGCTGGCTCTGATAAACTATACCAGCGGCACAACAGGATTTTCTAAGGGTGTGATGATACCTTATCGCGCGCTTTGGAGCAATGCCGACTTTGCCCAGCACGTGCTGGGTGATGTTGTGAAAGAGGGTGAGAACGTGATAAGCATCTTGCCTATGGCTCACATGTATGGCATGTCGTTCGAGTTTATATTCGAGTTTCTCAAGGGCGTGCACGTGTTTTACCTCACCCGTGTGCCCTCTCCGGCCATCATAGCACAGGCTTTGGCCGATGTGAAGCCCATCATTATGATTGCCGTTCCGCTGGTTATAGAGAAGATTATTCGCAAACGCGTATTCCCAAAGGTACAGAACAACCGAGTGAGATTGCTTCTCAACATGCCGGTTATCAGCAAGAAAGTGAGAGAAAAGATTTGCCAGCAGGTGTACGAAGCCTTTGGCGGACATCTGTATGAGCTCATTATAGGCGGCGCGGCGCTCAATAGCGAGGTGGAATCGTTCCTTAAACGCATCGACTTTCCATTCACCGTGGGTTACGGAGCAACGGAGTGTGCCCCCATTATATGCTATCGCGACTGGCATACCTTTGTGAAAGGGTCGTGCGGACAGGCTGCCTATCACCAGCAGGTGAGGGTAGACAGCAGCGATCCTGAGCATGTTGCGGGTGAGATTCTCACCAAGGGGCCCAACGTTATGCTGGGTTATTATAAGAACGAGGAGGCCACCCGAAAGGCAATAGACAAGGACGGATGGTTTCATACGGGCGATCTGGGCCTGATGGACGCAGACGGCAACGTGTTCATCAAAGGCCGTTCAAAGAACATGCTGCTGGGTTCTAACGGACAGAATATCTATCCGGAGGAGATAGAAAACAAGCTCAGCTCGATGGCTCTGGTCAATGAGTGCATCGTGATGCAGCGAGGCGATAAGCTCATCGGCCTTGTTCACCCTGATTTTGATGAGGCCCGGAGCCTTAATCTGTCGGATTCTGACATAGAGAATGTCATGGAAGAAAACCGCAAGCAGCTCAATGAGGAGTTGCCGGCATATAGCAGACTCTCTGCCATAACCATTCACGAAGAGGAGTTTGCCAAGACTCCTAAGCGCAGCATCAAGCGCTTCCTTTATACCAAATAACAATTATCCTGCATCTTGCATGCCTTTTAAGCGCTGCGAGATGCAGGATAATCGTAAGTATTATATACCTTTTTTGTGGGCCAGGTGCCTCTTGGTGATGCCGGGCAAGGGCTTAGTCGTCTAGCAATGTAGATGATCTAACGCGCGAAAGAGTCTCTGGCGTCATCTGCAAGTAGCTGGCTATGTACACCAACGGCGTTCTCAGCACCACCTGAGGACTTAGCTTGCATAGTCTGCGATAGCGGTTTTGGGCAGACTCAAAGCGCAACATGTCGGCCTTTATCTGGCTGATGATGAGGCTCTCTTCCAGTATCTTGCGATACAATATCTGTATGTTCACATTGTGTAGTGCCACTTCTTCCAGCCTGTGTTTGGGCAGGGCATAGATCAGAGTGGGCTCAAGCGCCTCCATTTGCAGGTGTGATGGCTCTTCCTTGAACAAGCTCTGAATGCACATGACGATGGTTTTTTCTACGCCAATGTGCTCTGTAAGCTCCTTGCCATTCTTTTGATAGAACTGGCGCACCAGCCCTCTTTCAACATAGCCGATGTCTTTGCAAACATCACCTTCGGTGAGTATCATCTCGCCCTTGGCATATTTGCGGGGCACCAGTATGCTTTCCAGCACGTCAAGTTCGTCGTGCGTCATCGTGCTATATTTGCGGGCGAGCTCACGGGCTATATCTCTTGTGGTCTTTACGGGTTCTTTCATAATTCCTCTCTTTCTCTTTTTATGTGTCGTAATAAATCAGTCTAACTTCAGAACGGCAAGGAATGCTTTCTGCGGAACCTGAACGTTGCCTATCTGTTTCATTCGTTTCTTGCCCCGCTTCTGCTTCTCCAGCAACTTGCGCTTACGGCTTACGTCGCCTCCGTAGCACTTGGCAGTCACGTCTTTGCGCACTTGCTTCACAGTCTCTCTGGCTACTATCTTGGCTCCTATTGCCGCTTGAATGGCTATATCAAATTGTTGTCGCGGTATAAGCTCCTTTAGCTTCTCGCACATTCTGCGGCCAAACGCCACGGCATTGCTTTCGTGTGTAAGCGTTGAAAGCGCGTCGACAGGCTCTCCGTTGAGCAATATGTCTAGCTTGGCAAGCTTGGATGGACGGTAGCTGTCGATGTGATAGTCGAACGAAGCATAGCCTTTTGAGATGCTTTTCAGCTTGTCGTAGAAGTCAATGACTATCTCTCCGAGCGGCAACATGAATATCAGCTCAAGCCGATTGCCCGAAACGTAGTTCTGACTGACCAGTTCGCCGCGCTTGTCCAGGCACAGTTTCATGATAGGACCTATATAGTCAGCTGCCGTTATGATGCTGGCCTTGATGTAAGGCTCTTCTATATGGTCTATCAGAGTGGGTTCCGGAAGGCCCGAAGGGTTGTGAACCTCTTTCACATTGCCTTGCTTGTCGTATACCATATACGACACGTTGGGCACTGTGGTGATGACATCCATGTTGAATTCGCGGTCTAGTCGCTCCTGCACAATCTCCATATGGAGCAGTCCCAAGAAGCCGCAGCGGAAGCCAAAGCCCAATGCTACAGACGATTCGGGCTGGAATGTGAGTGAAGCATCGTTGAGTTGAAGCTTTTCGAGTGACGCTCTGAGGTTCTCATAATCGTTGGGATCGATGGGATAAACGCCAGCAAAGACCATCGGCTTGACCTCTTGGAAGCCCTCTATGGCCTTTTCGCATGGTTGGTCCACGTGTGTGATGGTGTCGCCTACCTTTACTTCGGTGGCGTTTTTAATGCCGCTGATGATGTAACCCACCTCTCCGGTGGCCAATTCCTTTGTTGGTATCATCTCCATCTTCAATACGCCGACCTCATCTGCGGTATATTCCATGTCTGTTTGCACGAATTTCACCTTGTCGCCTTTGCGAATACTTCCGTTTTCTACCTTACATAAGGTGATGATACCGCGGAAAGAGTTGAACAGCGAGTCGAAGATGAGAGCCTGCAAAGGTGCCTTTGGGTCGCCCGAAGGCGCCGGTATGCGTTTCACGATGGCCTCGAGGATGGCCGGGACGCCCTCTCCCGTCTTGCCAGAAGCTCTGATTATCTCGTCACGCTCGCATCCCAAGAGGTCTACTATCTCGTCTTCCACCTCGTCGGGCATGGCGTTGGGCATGTCGATTTTATTTATTACGGGTATGATACTCAGGTCGTGGTCTATTGCCATATACAGATTTGATATGGTTTGAGCCTGCACTCCCTGCGTAGCATCCACCACGAGCAAAGCTCCTTCGCACGCTGCTATGCTGCGGCTTACCTCATAAGAGAAGTCAACATGCCCCGGAGTGTCTATCAGATTGAGTATATATAGCGTGCCGTCTTGCTTATATTCCATCTGTATAGCGTGGCTTTTGATGGTGATACCGCGCTCTCTCTCCAGATCCATGTCGTCTAGCATCTGTCCTTCCGTTATCTTTATGGTGTTGGTATACTCCAAAAGTCGGTCGGCCAAGGTTGATTTGCCATGGTCAATGTGGGCTATGATGCAGAAGTTTCTAATATGATCCATCAGTAATTAGTCTTTTTTACTTTGCAAAGTTAATGCTTTTATTCCATATTTCCCTACCATTCATTCTTAATTTTACGAAAAACTGTTATCTTTGCATAGGTTAATTGCTTAGGATATGAAAAGATTTTTATTCATTCTTATTATGTTGCCCCTGTTTACGGGCTGCCATGAGAGCCTTGAGAAGCGTGCCGCGCGCGAGGCCAGAGAGTTCACTCAGAAGAGCTGTCCCACTCCTGTTGTAGACAATGTGCGCACAGACAGTCTGGCTTTTGAGCCGCAAACGCGCACGCTGCATTACTATTATTCGCTTTGCAACCGTGCCGACGACCCTCGTATCGTATCAGCCAAGCGGAAAGAACTGCATGAGTCGCTCTTGCAATCGGTGAAGAATTCTCCTCAGATAAAGGCTTATAAGGACGCCGGTTTCTCGTTTTGCTATACCTATTATTCGTCCGGTCATCCTGGGAAGATACTCTTCGAGGCCCGCTTCACGCCTAAAGTCTATCGCTAGCCGAGGCCATAGAGCCAAGGGCTCGCGGCCTTATGCGCTAGCAAATCATGGGGAGCACCCTTGCCGGATGCTCCCCATAACTCATTATTCGTTGCCAGCTTCTTCTTCAAGAGGCTTCATATTGGTGTAGACGTTCTGCACGTCGTCGAAGTCTTCTAGCTTTTCTACCATCTTGTCTATCGTCTCGCGCTGTTCGGGCGTAACATCTTTCAGATCGGTAGGAATGCGAGTAAACTCGGCCGAGGTAATCTCGAAGCCGTTTTCCTCAAGATATTTCTGTATGTCGCCGAAGCTCTTCGGATCGCCGTAGATGGTTATTTCGCCTTCTTCCTCGTCCTCATCATACTCGTCGTCTACTCCGAAGTCGATGAGATTGAGTATCAGTTCCTCCATGTCCATGCCCTCTTTCTTCTTGAAGGTGAACACGCACTTATGGTCGAAGAGGAAGCTCAGCGAGCCCTGAGTGCCCAGATTGCCGTTGAACTTGTTGAACACTGAGCGCACGTCGGCTACGGTACGTGTGGTATTGTCGGTAAGCGCGTCTACGAAGATGGCTATTCCGTGAGGGCCATATCCCTCATAGGGCACCTCTTTATATTCGCTCTGGTCTTTGCCCATAGCGTTTTTGATGGCCCTTGTGATGTTATCCTTCGGCATGTTTTCGCGCTTGCAGGTAGCTATGATGGCGCGGAGGCGAGGATTATTCTCAGGCTCCGGTCCGCCGGCTTTCACTGCAATGGCAATCTCCTTGCCCAGTTTTGTGAACGTACGAGCCATGTGGCCCCATCTCTTCAGCTTTGTTGCTTTACGGTATTCAAATGCTCTACCCATTGGATAATGTGAAATTTATTGTTTATTTTTGTTGTTTTATTTCTTTCAGACCCTTTATCTGCTTATCTCAGTTCGGCTCCCAGCTGTGTGGTGAGCTGCTTGATGAGCTTCTGCATGATGGCGTCTATGGCCTTGTCGTTAAGCGTCTTGTTCTCGTCTTGCAGTATGAAGTTCACAGCATAGCTCTTCTTTCCGGCCGGAAGGTTCTTGCCTTGGTAAACATCGAAGAGCTCCACGCGCTTCAGCAGTTTCTTTTCGGTCTGCTTGGCCACATGCTCTATCTGCGCGAACTCCACGTTGTTGTCTACCAGCAGAGCCAGGTCGCGGCTCACGGCAGGATATTTTGAAATATCAGTAAACGTGAGCGTGTTCTTGCGTATGGCCTTCATCAGAGCCTGCCAGTCCAGGTCGGCATAGTAAACAGGCTGCTGCAGGTCGAATGTTTTCAGCAGTTTGTGGTTCAAGATGCCCATCTCTGCCATCACCTTTCCGCCGCGGTTCTTCAGCACGAGGCTCTTGTCGAAGATGTTGTTCTGGCCTGCTTCCGTTACGATGGTGCCCGGCTGCACGCCCAGTCTGCGCAGTATGTTCTGCACATAAGCCTTCAGTTCAAAGAAGCTGGAGTCTTCGTCGGGGTGTGCCCACGAGCCTTGCACGCGCTTACCTGTCACCCATAGGGCGAGATGATACTCTTGCGTGTAGCCCTTGATGGGGCTTTCGGCGGTGCGCTTGTCGGCATCAAAGCGATAGCAGTTGCCGAATTCAAAGAAGCGCAGGTTGGCGTTCTTCCTGTTAACGTTGCGCACGATGCTCTCAAGTCCGCCGAAGAGCAGTGTCTGACGCATCACTCCGAGGTCTGCTGACAGCGGATTCATCACCTTAACTGTCTTTTCCCAAGGATATTCGTTCAGCTCTGTGCCCTCATAATAGGCCGTCTTGGTGAGCGAATTGTTCAGTATCTCGTTGAAGCCGCAGCCCACGAGCTGCTCGCCCACGAGGTTTTCAAGATGATATTGCTTGTCGGTGTCGCCCGCAATGGTGAGTGAGCTCTTCAGCTGTGTGGGTATCTCCACATTATTATATCCATATATGCGCAGAATATCCTCCACCACGTCGCACGGACGTTTCACGTCAACCCTGTAGGCAGGCACCATCAGGTCTAAGCCTTCGACATCTTCCTTCACAATCTTCATCTCCAGGCTTTCGGCAATGTGCTTGATGGTGTCTGCCCCCAAGTCTTTGCCGATGAGGCGTGAGGCATATTCGTAGTTCAGACGCACGGGGAAGTCTTCCATCTTGGTGGGATATTCGTCGCGTATCTCCATGCTCACCTTGCCGCCGGCCAGCTCTTGGCACAGTATGGCGGCCTGCTTCAGGGCGTAGATGGTTCCGTTGGGGTCTACGCCGCGCTCAAAGCGGAAGCTGGCATCGGTGCTCAGTCCGTGCTTGCGTGCGCTCTTCCTTATCCATGTGGGGTGGAAGTAAGCGCTCTCGAGCACCACGTTGCGTGTTGTCTCATAGGTTCCTGAGCCTTTGCCGCCGAACACTCCGGCTATGCACATGGGCTCTTCGGCGTTGCAGATGGCCAGGTCGTGCTCGCCCAGCGTGTGTTCTTGTCCGTCGAGCGTTACGAATTTCTTGCCCGCGTTGTTGTCTTTCACAATGATGTGATGGCCCTTCACCATGTCGGCATCGAAGCAGTGCATGGGCTGTCCGTAGGCCATCATGATGTAATTGGTTATGTCTACGATGTTGTTTATGGGCCTCAGGCCAATCACCGTCAGCTTGTCGCGCAGCCATTTCGGACTTTCCTTCACGTCACAATCCGTTATGCTCAGGCAGGCGTAGCGTCGGCAAGCGTCGCTGTTCTCTATGGTTACGTCTATGGGCAGGTCGTGATTGTCTACGTGAAACTTCGAGCAGTCGGGGCGATGCAGGCTTGTCTTGTAGCCGTTTTGCAGCAGCCAGGCGTATAAGTCGCGTGCCACGCCGTAGTGTGACAGGGCGTCTGCGCGGTTGGCGGTGATGTCTATGTCTATCACCCAGTCGCTTTCCAGATGATAATATTCTGCAGCCGGCTGGCCCACGGGGGCGTCTTCCGGCAGCACGATGATGCCGGCATGGTCGGTACCCACGCCTATCTCGTCTTCAGCGCATATCATTCCGTAGGAGTCTACGCCGCGCAGGCGCGATTTCTTGATGGTGAACTCCTTGTCGCCGTCGTAGAGCATGCAGCCCAGGTCGGCCACGATGACCTTCTGTCCGGCCGCTACGTTGGGCGCGCCGCACACTATTTGCTGAGGCTCGGCCTTGCCTAAGTCTACCGTAGTGATGTGCAGATGGTCGGAATTAGGGTGTGCCTCGCAGGTAAGCACCTTGCCTACGTAGAGCCCTTTGAGCCCTCCGCGAATGCTTTGCACCTCATCCAGCGCGTCAACCTCAAGACCTGTGGATGTAAGAGCGTCACACGTCTGCTGCGGTGTGAGGTCGAAATCCACGTATTCTTTAAGCCATTTGTATGAAATCTTCATTATGATGAATTATATTTCGGTTCTAAATTCGTGCAAAATTACTAAATTTCACGCAATCAGACAAATATAACCCGAAAAATGTATTTCACTCCTTGCATCATCATCATGACCAGGTGACCGATGCCCCTCTATCTTGTAGCTTTTTCACGGCATGGCAGTCGCTTGCCCGGCATGGCTCTTTTCCGGTTTGTTTGCGATGCTTCCTTCAGGCCTTTCGGCCGAAAGTGTTGTGTAAATATATTTCCCATTCTGATCTTCATGCCTTTTTTCATGACAGATCTTCGTCCTTGTTGCGCATCTGCTTGATGGTCAGCACATTGCAAAAATGCCTTTTCGGCGTTCTGAAAGCCCTGTTTTTGACTTGCTAAAAGGCCTTTCTTGCAAGCCGAAAAGGGCACTTTCGCAAAGCAAAAAGCAGGGTTTTGCGAGATGATTCAGCTGATTGTAATGTTTTTTCCTGCCCTTCCGAGCATCTTATTCTTCGGTTGTCAGACTATGGTTTAGGCTCTTGATATACGTTTAAAGAGNNCCGCCGATATGTGCTTATTGGCATAAAAAAGCAGTAACTTTGCAGCGTTTTCAAGGTTAAAAGTTTGGATAAAGATGAGTGCATTTATCAAGTTTCTCAAGCAATGGAGCCTGCTTGTGGGGCTCGCTGTGGGCTTTGTGGTATACCTTCTTTTCACCCATATCAGCTTATTAGTGCCTGTCGGCGATGCTGTGGGCCCTAAGTTGGTAGGCTTGTTGCCCGTCAACATCTTCCTGATGTTGTACATCACCTTTTGCAA
>DLDC01000173.1:10874-21046 GCA_002480935.1 Prevotella sp. UBA7782
GGCCCCGCCGCTGGCACTTCATTCTTCAGGGCATCCGAACCCTTCTTGCCTTGCTTGCCGTGATAGCGGTTAACCTTACTCATGATGCCGTGACAAAGCTTCTGCTCGAAGGAGTGTTTATTTGCGTGATTTGTCCTACGGCAGCCGCTGCTCCCGTCATCGTTGAGAAGTTGGGCGGAAGCATCGGGTCGCTCACCATCTATCTGCTTATAGCCAACTGTTTTACGGCTGTCATCATACCGCTTTTCTTCCCTATGGTGGAGAAAGGAGCCGACATAACCTTCCTCATGGCCTTTGGCCAGGTGCTAAGACGGGTGCTCACGGTGCTTGTTGTGCCGCTGGTGTGCGCCTTCCTGAGCCGACGCTATCTGCCCGGTGTGGTGAGATGGCTCAAGGAAAGGTCTAATCTGGCACTTTATATATGGAGTGTCAACCTCTCCATCATCATGGGCGTGACGGCTCGTAGCCTGCTGCATGCTCCCGTATCGGGTGGCGTTCTGGTTACGTTGTGCATCATTCCGCTGGTGCTCTCGGTGTTTCAGTTCTCCTTGGGCAAGGCTGTGGGCCGGCATTATGGCGAAAGCATAGGCGCCGGACAGGCTCTGGGACAGAAGAATACGGTGGTGGGCATTTGGCTCACTCTGTCGTTCCTCAATCCTTATGCCTCTATTGCGCCGTGTGTTTACGTGATATGGCAGAACATCATCAATGCTCTGCAGTTGTGGTATAAGGACAAGTACGGTTATCTGAAGTGGTAGCGAAAAACGGGAATGCCCGTTGAGCATTCCCGTCTGAAAGGATATCATTAGTCAGTGTAAGCTTCCTTCTGATGCCGGACATGGCTCGGCAGAGCCTTTGTCAGCCCTTATTCGGCAAACTTCTTGGCCGCTCTGAGCTGATGGCGCATAGCGCTGATGAACTGCTGGCACTCTTGCAGCACGTTCAGATAGACGATGTCTACCTGGAACGAGGTGCCGTCGTTGTTCTTCTGCATACGGTCTATCTGCTTCTTTCTTATCACAGAGAGCTCGTCTTTCAGGTTATCGGCATCGGCAAGTATGTCGCGATAGTTGTCGAAGTGGCCCGTTTCTATGCATCGGCTGCTTTCATTCATCAGCTCGTTCACCTGCTTGCGCACCCCGTCAAACTCTTCTATATATTGTTGTGGCACGGGTGTGAAGTTGTTGTCTACATGCTCCTTGATAGGCTCCAGCATACGCCGCAGACTGTATATGAGCTGTTGGTTGCTGTTGGCACCCAGATGGAACCATGTGTTACGCTCCAAAGCGAGGTCGGCGGGGCTCTTCTTGAGGCCCAGAATCTCTTGTCTGCGATACTTCTTCAGTTCGTCTACCTCGTTGCGAAGCTCCTTGTTGCTGTGTCTGAGCTCGCTCACGCTGGCATTGGCAAAGCCATCTATCACCTTATTAAACTCTTCCAAGGCAAACTTGCACACCCATGTTTGCGTGCGGCGCACGTGCTTTTGCAGCATGTCCCACACCAGCTGAGGGTCGCGGGTGCGCATCATGACGTCGAAAGCACTCAGCTTGTCGGCGTCGGCAGCCTTCTTCGCGTACTTGCGATCGGAGCGTACGAGCATCACAATCACCAGAACAATGAAGATAACCTTGGCTGCTATGCCGCCATAATACATCAGCAGGCATACCGTGGCACAGGTGATAAAGGCCACACCGGCCGTGATGAACCAGCCACCAATGACAGACAGTACGCCCGTAACGCGGAACACGGCGCTCTCGCGGCTCCATGCGCGGTCGGCAAGTGACGAACCCATGGCCACCATAAAGGTCACGTAGGTGGTTGAGAGGGGTAGCCCGTGGTTCGTACCAAAGGTAATGAGCATAGACGAAATCACCAAGTTCACGGCTGCGCGCACCACATCAAAGGCTGCGCCGTTGTCTAGTTCCACCTCATTCTTATTGAATCGGCTGTCTATCCAGTTGAGTAAACTCTTGGGAAGATGCATGGCGAGCCACTCAGAGCTGTTTCTTGTCATGCGCACAATGCCGCGAGCGGCTGCCGAAGAGCCGAACATCTCGCTGCCTTCGTCTTGGCGTGACAGGTCAACACTGGTTTTTACCACGTTGCGAGCCTTCTTTGAAGTGCCCATTGCCACTATCATGACAACGCCGGCAGCAAAGAGATAGAAGGGAGGAGTTTTGGCGCTGGACAGCAAGGAGGTCATCATGAACTGCGTGTCGCTTTGTCCGGCGGCGTTGGCTGAATAGTCTTGCCATGAGCTAAGGCCGGCCAAAGGTACTCCGATGAAGTTAACCAGATCGTTACCTGCAAAGGCCATGGCCAGTGCAAAGGTGCCTAAGAGCACCGTAATCTTAAAGATGTTCACCTTGAGCAGGTGGAGTATCTCGGCGATAACAGACGAAATGACGAACGTAATGGCAATGAGCATGTTCACATTGTCGTCTATATAGTCGCGCACATGGCCGGGCAGGTAGGGGCTCTTGCCCAATCCCTTGAGGAAAATGAAGTAGGCCAGGGCCGTGAATGCGATACCTCCGAAGATGGCAATGCTCCAACGCGAGTGCTTGTGATAGTTAAACGTGAACACAATACGTGACAACCACATCACAATCATGCCCACTACGAAGGCCACCGCCACCGATATGAAGATGGCACCTATCACTTTCAGAGCCTCGCTAGAGTTGAGCAGGTCATTCAGCGTGAGATTATGGTCGGCTCCCATCTTCATGCAAGCCAGAATAAATGTGCCGCCCAACAACTCGAACACCAGCGAAACGGTGGTTGAGGTAGGCATTCCCAGCGTGTTAAACACGTCTAGCACAATCACGTCGGTCACCATAACGGCCAGGAAGATGGTCATCACCTCATAAAAGTTGTATCGCGCCGGGTTCATAATACCGTGGCGCGCAACGTCCATCATGCCCGATGACATGACGGCACCCAGCACAACTCCCACGGAGGCAATGATGAGTACCGTTCTGAATTTGGCCACCTTTGCGCCTATGGCCGACTGTAAGAAGTTCACCGCATCGTTGCTGACACCAACAAAAAGATCGAATACTGCCAGGCAGAGCAGAAAGATCACGATGCACAAATAAATCGATTCCATATATTAATTGTTCATTTCTTATTTGCTGACAAAAGGGGATAAGGCTCCCATTTTACGGCTGCAAAGTTACTCTAAGCATGTTACAGCATGTTTAAACACATATTACATTCGTGTTACAATGACCCCCTTGCGTGGCGCTTGCGCTTGGTCAGGCACCCCCAAAAGTGCAACCGAGAGAATAATAACGTGCCACTATGTGCCACAATTCCGATGAATAACTGCTTTTTTTAGAAGAAATTGGCACATTAGCTCTTCTTTTTTGAAAGAAAAAACTACCTTTGCGATGAGTTAATGAATATCTTACCATATTAAAATTATTATTTATGAACAAACTCTTACTTATGGCAATGGCCGCTGCCATGCCGTTGCAAGCATTGTCTGCTCAGGAAAAGGTGCCCACGCTTTATGGCAACCTTATCTATATGAACAGCTTTCAGAACACTTACGACACCAGGTTAGGCGTTTACACCTTCCCGGCTTCGAGTAACAACTTTGCCCTGACTCCCGTCGCAACGAGTGTTAATTTCAACGCCACGGGCAACGGAGTGATGGATGGAAAGACGTATAACTTCCTTATGAGCGACTCTTATGACGGCGAAGACTATACGCAGCTTTACACCTATGATATGGAAACATGGAAGATAACACGCAAGCCTATCGACGTAGACAACACCATGTGCGCGGCCGACTTTACCATTGATCCCACCTCAGGCAAGACTTATGGACTCTGCACAAGCTGGAGCGGAAAGTTCGAACTCTGTGAGATGGACTTCACAACACCCGAACGTAAGTCGCTCGGAAAGGTGGATTCTACTTACTACACACTGGCTGCTGACGCCAAGGGTGACCTCTATTCCATCAGTGCCAAGGGCAACTTGGTGAAGCTCAGCAAGGCCGGAGTGCCTACATACGTGGGCTCTCTGGGTCTGGGCAAGCAGAACCTGGAACTCTACAACAGGGTGCAGAGTGCTACGTTCGACCCTGCTTCTGGCCTGATGTACTGGGCTGCACAGCTCTGGGACAGTAAGAACATCAAGTTGGTGAGCGCGCTCTATTCACTGAATGTGAGCACCTTGGAGCTTAAGAAGATAGTAGACTTCCCGGAGAACGCACAAATTGTGTCGCTCTACATACCTAAGCCCAAGGCCAGCGACGATGCTCCAGGTGCGGCAACTAATATTAGTAAGCAGTTTGAGGGCGGTTCGCTCAAGGGCAACATCCTCTTCACCGCACCTACTACTACTTATGGCGGAACCCAGTTGAGTGGCAATCTTACTTATGAGGTGGCCGCAGACGGCTCTGTGCTTGCTTCAGGCACCACCACGCCGGGTGCCCAGGTGTCGGCTCCTGTAACTGTTGCTAAGGAGGGCATGACACGCTTTGAAATCACCGTAAGCAACGATGCGGGCAAGGGCGAACCTGCTGTATGGCGTAGCTATATTGGTTATGATGAGACATCGGCACCGAAGAACGTGAAGATAAGTGTTGACAACGATAAGGCTACTGTTACTTGGCAGGCTCCCGACTCTGCCATGCATCAGGGCTACTTCAATGCCGACGCACTGAAGTATAATGTTTATGCTTATCGTGGAAGCAGCAAGCAGCTGGTGGCTGAAAACGTAGAGGGCCTGCAGGCAGAGTATAATATAACTGCTGACAGCTATGCGAAGTATCAGTTTGGTGTGGTAGCTGTGAACGGCACGCACTTGTCTGCAGAGGGCAAGTCGGCTGACTTGGCTTGCGGACCTGCTATAGATGTAACGGAAGACAAACCATATAACGAGACGTTTGATGACGAAAGCTCATTTGATGCATATACCAGTATCGACGCAAATGGTGACAAGAAGATAGAAGATTACCCTGATTATGGCTTCGTTCTAAAGTATGGTTTCTGGGATTATGCATCTTACGAGAAGGCTCTGCAGTATATTCCCAATAGTCCGAACAGTGCTGACGATTGGGTGCTCACACCACGCTTCAATCTGAAGAAAGACAAAACTTATGAGCTGTCTTTCACTTCTTGGAGGGTGAACAAGAAATATAATGAGAAGCTGCAGGTGGCTTACGGCGAGGGTTATGACCCAAGTCTTTACGCCAACCTGTCTGAAGTGTTCAACCCCGACACCCTTGCCGGAACGAAGAAAGAGGCTACCAAATACACATACAACGTAAAGCCGCAGGCTGACGGTACCTATATGTTTGGCTTCCATGACTTCAGTGAGGAGGCCAACAGCTACTATGTGTTTGTTGACAACGTGCAACTTAAGCTTGTAGAAGTGAGCGGCATAGAAGACAGAATGGCCGAGACGCGTCAGTCGGCATTCGATGTTTATAGTGCGAATGGCATACTGTTGCGCCGTCAGGCTACCTCACTCGCAGGGCTTCCTAAGGGATTATATATCGTGGGAGGCCGCAAAGTGCTGGTAAAGTAACTTCACATTAACTGATGTTTTCGCACGGATTGCGGCCTTCTGTTATGGAGATGCAATCCGTGCGATTACTATATAACAATAAAGAATGATATACCCTTCGCACCCCAAAACGTTTGTTTGAGATAGAAGAATATATCACTTGTTAGACGATTATTCACTATTTGCCCTGGCACCTGGTGCTCCTTGTTTTCCAAAAAGGCCTATTTGGGCTTGTAAAAGTGCCTATTTCACAGCGTAAAAAGCATGGTTTTGCAAGCTAAAAACAGGGGTTTTGAAAAGTAATTGATATTCAGTGACTTAGAGGAACGATGCTTTTGCCGGTCTTCGTCCATGCTTATCGCTGCCTGCGGATGGCGGAAACAAGCATGCGTACTCCGCACCTGCAAAGGTTATATACCATGTTTTGCGCTAGCGCAAGGCCTCTGCCACGGGCCTCTGTTGTCTGCCTGGATGTCGAATCTTGTTAATGAGGCTTTTTCATTATTGCCATTCCGACTATTTAAAAAACAAAAAACGGCGACCTATGCCGCCGTTTTGATTGCTGTAATCTCCCGTCCCGGTTGCCTCAGATAGCTTGCCGGTCGGTTCTTACGTATGGTTTTAAAGTTCCCATGCCACGCCCGACGCGCCGAGAACAGCGGCCGATGAACCTTCGAGAGAGCTGACAAGAAACTTTGCTTTTCCTCTGAAAGTATCCATAACGTGCTTTTCATAGCTGTTGCGAATGGGCTTCATGAGCAGTTCGCCGGCCTTGGTGAGCCCGCCGAAGAACACGTATGCCTCCGGACTAGAGAACAAAGTGAAGTTGGCGCAAGCCTCTCCGAGCATCTCACCCGTAAACTCATACACGCGTTTGGCGAGGGCATCGCCCTTTGATGCTGCCATGCTCACGTCGAGCGATGTAATCTTTTCGGGGTCAATGTCGCGCATGAGCGATGGCTCATTGCTCTCTTTTAGGAATTCTCTTGCCGTGCGTGCCACGCCTGTAGCAGAGCAGTAAGCCTCCAGGCAGCCCTTACGTCCACAGCCACATGTGCGCGCTTTGTCGCCGTGCACCATGGTTATGTGGCCCAGCTCGCCGGCAAATCCGTCGCTGCCATAAACCAGCTGTCCGTTGACAACAATACCTGAGCCTACTCCGGTGCCCAAAGTCAGCACAATAAAGTTCTTCATGCCGCGTGCCACACCGTAGGTCATTTCGCCCAAGGCAGCCGCATTGGCGTCGTTGGTCATGCCCACCGGTATGCCCAGAGCCTTGGAAAACATTTCTGCCAAAGGCACGATGCCTTTGTGTGCCCAATGGATGTTAGGCGCATATTCGATGGAACCTGTGTAGAAATTGGCGTTAGGCGCGCCAATGCCCATGGCTTTTATCTTTTCGATACCACCCACTTCTTCGATGATAGGGGTGAGTGCTTCAACCGAAGCACGTACATAATTCTCTACCTTGTCGTAGGCTTGAGTCTTGATGGCCGTTGTTGCGAGGATGAGTCCGCGCTGGTCTACGATGCCGAAAACGGAGTTGGTGCCTCCTAAGTCTAAGCCGATTACGTAAGGTTTTTGTTGCTGCATTTCCATTCTACTGTGATTTTTGATATTTAAGTTGTGTTCTGCAAAGTTATGAAAATTACGTCATTAAACAAACTTTTGCTATGTAAATTTGCTTATCTCGCCTTTTTTTCGTTCTTTTGCATCCGATATGAATTTGCCTCTTCCGATACATTTAGATATTATTGACTTTATCTTTAAAGGGCTTCTCATAGGTATCATAGCCTCGGCTCCCATGGGGCCGGTGGGCATCTTGTGTATTCAGCGCACGCTGAACAAGGGTCGCTGGTATGGCTTTATTACAGGTGTGGGAGCTGCTATAAGCGATTTTATATACGCCCTGATGGTGGGTTTGGGCATGAGCTTCATCATGAAGCCGCTCGAAGATCCCCGCTATCAGTTTGTTTTACAAATATCCGGTTCGGTCATCCTGCTGCTCTTCGGTCTTTATTGCTTTCGCTCTGACCCTAAGAAGAAGATGCACAAGAGCGGAAAAACCAAGGGCACGCTGCTGCACAACGGGCTGACGGCCTTCTTGGTTACCTTTTCCAATCCCCTTATCATCTTTCTCTTCATGGCCGTCTTCGCGCAGTTCGCCTTCATTAGGCCTGATGAGGAGTTCAATATGGCCGTTGGTTTCCTGTGCATACCCTTGGGAGCGCTGCTCTGGTGGTATGGTCTGACGTGGCTGGTAGACAAGATTGGCGCCAAATTTGATGTCAATGGCATTGCCATCATCAACAAGGCAATAGGCTCTATAGTGGTTATCTTCTCCGTGATCATTCTGTTAGGCACGGTGTTTAACCTCTATCATCTGCCCCTGCATTAACTATTTATTTTTTCATCATCATGTTTGTAGCAAGAGAATTAAGGAAGAAGTCGATAGCCGAGTACTTGCTTTATATGTGGCAAGTGGAGGATTTGATCAGAGCTTACGGCTGTTCGTTGCAACGTATACGTAATGAATACATCAGCAAGTTTCAATATACCGATGAGCAGAAGGCCGAAGAGGCCGACTGGTTTGGCGACTTGGTGCGTATGATGAACCAGGAAGGATGCCGGGAGCACGGACATCTGCAGATAAACAAGGTGCTTTTGCAAGACGTTTCCGACCTTCACGCACGTCTTTTGGCCAGTAATAAGTTTCCTTTTTATAATGCTGAGTACTACAGAGTGCTGCCTTATATAGTGGAATTGCGCAGCAAGGGGGCCAATAAGCAAGAGAATGAGGTGGAGACTTGCCTCAACGCGCTCTATGGCGTGATGATGCTGCGCTTGCAAAAAAAGACGATCAGCCCCGAAACCGAGCACGCCATCAAGGAGATTACCACCTTTGTGGGCATGCTGTCTGACTATTATGAGAAGGACAGAACGGAGGGACTGAAGTTTGACGACGATGAGGAAGTTTAGCCTTATGATACTTTTAAACTAATTGTAACGATGAATATACTTATCACAGGTGCCAACGGACAGCTCGGAAACGAGATACAGCGTGTGGCAAAAAACAGCAAAGACCATTACATCTTCACGGATGTGTGCGAGGGATATGACAAGCTCGACATCACGAATATGGACGATGTGCGTCGCATGGTGAGCCAAAACAACGTGCAGTGCATTATCAACTGCGCCGCTTGGACCAACGTGGATAAGGCCGAAACGGCCGGCGACATTGTTGAAACGCTCAATGCCAAGGCTCCGGAAAACCTTGCCAGGGCCATGAAAGAGGTAGATGGCTGGCTCATACACGTGAGCACAGACTATGTTTTTGGCGGTGATCCATACAATAAACCGTGCCGCGAAGACCAGAAAGGTACGCCCACGGGCGTGTACGGGCTCACTAAGCTGTATGGCGAGCAGAAGATTCAGGCCTCAGGAGCTCATTATATCATCTTCCGCACATCGTGGCTATACAGCGAGTTTGGCCATAATTTCGTGAAGACAATGCTCAATCTCACTGCCACTAAGCCCCAGCTGAAGGTTGTCTTCGACCAGGCAGGCACGCCGACGTATGCCGGTGACTTGGCAGCTGCCATATTCGACATCGTGGAAAACCGAAAGATGGACGGTCACCAGGGCATTTACAACTTCTCAAACGAAGGCGTTTGCTCATGGTTTGACTTTACCAAGATGATAGCATGGCTCAGCGGACACACCAACTGCGACATTCAGCCGTGCCACAGCGACGAGTTTCCATCGCCCGTGACCCGTCCTGCCTATTCGGTTTTAGACAAAACAAAGATAAAAGAAACATTTAACACCAACATACCTTATTGGATAGACTCGCTCAAAACATGTCTGAGAAACATGGGAGAGCTGAAAATGCAAGCATAAAGCAATATGAACGAGATACAACGCAGGCGCACCTTTGCCATCATCTCTCACCCGGATGCCGGTAAAACAACCCTTACGGAGAAGTTTCTGCTCTTTGGTGGGCAGATACAAGTGGCCGGTGCAGTGAAGAATAACAAGATTCGCAAGACGGCAACTTCCGACTGGATGGACATAGAAAAGCAGCGCGGAATATCTGTGTCTACCTCTGTGATGGAGTTCGACTACGAGGGTTACAAGGTGAATATCCTTGATACACCCGGTCACCAGGACTTTGCCGAGGACACTTACCGCACGCTTACTGCCGTGGATTCGGCCATCATAGTGGTGGATTCGGCCAAAGGTGTGGAGGCACAAACGCGAAAACTCATGGAAGTGTGCCGTATGCGCAACACGCCCGTCATCATCTTCGTCAATAAGATGGACCGTGAGGGACGCGATCCATTCGATCTTCTCGATGAACTTGAGGAGGAATTGCACATCCATGTGCGCCCCCTCTCATGGCCTATCAACCAAGGACAGAAGTTCAAAGGGGTGTACAATATCTACGAAAACAAGCTAAACCTCTTCACGCCCAATAAGCAACGGGTTACGGAAAAGGTGGAGGTAGACGTTCACTCGGCCGAGTTGGAGAAGCATGTGGGCGAAGACGATGCCCAACGGTTGCGTGATGACCTTGAATTGGTGAACGGTGTGTATCCCGAATTCGACGTGGAGAGCTACCGGAAAGCCGAGGTTGCCCCCGTGTTTTTTGG
>DLDC01000091.1 GCA_002480935.1 Prevotella sp. UBA7782
GTTAGCAAAAGAGCCTTTGTCAAAAAGCCATGCTTTTAGGTCTATAGGATGAGCTGAGCGTTAGGCTTTCTCAGGCTCAACATCTATGAAGCGCCATACAAGAGCAGCAATAGAACCACCCAGCAAGGGCGCTACAATGAATATCCACAGATTGGAGAGTGCCGTGCCACCAACGAAGAGAGCTGGTCCGATGGAGCGTGCCGGGTTAACCGAGGTGCCCGTATAGCGTATGCAAGCCAGGTGAACAAGAATGAGTGACAAGCCTATAGCCAGTCCGGCAAAGTTGTTTGTAGCACCGTTTGTCTTAGATGTGGCGCCCAAAACCACCAGCACGAACACGCAGGTAAAGAAAGTCTCTGCGAGGAACCCACCCAATGCGGTAACCGTATTGCCGTTTACCACTTGCAGGTCGTTGGCACCCAGCGTACTGTCTATGCCCGCACTTGTAGTAATAAGGTATAGAATGGCAGCGCCAAGAATGCCACCGGCCACCTGGCCTATCCAATAGCCCACGGCGTCTTTTGTGCTCATGCGGCCACTGAGCAACACGCCCAATGTGATGGCCGGATTGATGTGGCATCCCGATATACCTCCTATGGCATACGCCATAGCCACTACGGAAAGACCGAATGCCATGGCCGTACCCACTACAGATGCCGCATCGGCATTGTCACATNNCATTTCTGCTAAATACTTTTTCATAGCTTCTTTATTAAAGTTGTAATTTGATGATTTTATAACGCATTTATTGGGAAATTATTATTTTCTCTGCCTACTATTCCTCTGCGAGCGTGCTTCTCTGCAGCATTTGCTTGAGTAGGAAGGTGGCGTTTTGGTTATGGGATGTGCCCGGCGCAATCTTATACGAATAGGTTACGTCGTCGGCCAGGGCTATCTCAAAGCAATAGTTGTGTATTCTGTCAGGATATTTGTCGGCCATCTTGCTCAGCTCAAGGTCGTGGGTAGCTATCACTCCCGTCACGTTTTGGTGATAGACATGCTCCAGGAAGAGGCGCGAGCCGTTGAGCTTATCGGCCGAGTTGGTGCCTTTCAGTATCTCGTCTAGGATGATGAGCACCGGAGCATGTTGCTTGCAGAATTCCAGCAGCTGCTCCAGCCTGAGCAGCTCGGCATCGAAGTAGGAGATGCCTTGGGTGAGCGAGTCGCTTGTGCGCATACTTGTGAAGAGGCTGAAGCGCGACACCGTGAGCTCATCGGCAAACACCGGCAGGCCGTTGATGGCCAGAATATAGTTGATGCCCAGCGTGCGCAGGAAGGTGCTCTTGCCTGCCATGTTGGCGCCCGTGATGATATAGTAATGCCGGTCGGCCAGCTTGAAGTCGTTGCGCACGGCTCGTGCCCCTAAAAAAGGATGCCAGAGGCCCTTGCCATCATACACCAGATGGTCTGACTCCACTACGTTGGCCGGTCGGGCTTCCGGCTCGTTGAGGCGGAAAGTGGCCATAGACACCAGCGCGTCGGTCTCGCTGAGAGCTTCTATCCACTCATGGGTCATGCCCTGATATGCCTGTTTCCACCGCCAGACATTGTGCATCAGCACCATGTCTCTCAGTCCTAAAGCGTCAAGGACAAAGATGCCAAGTATGTTTCCGCGTTTGTCAAGGTCGTGCAGCAATGTGCTGAGCTGCCTGAAGAAGGTTGCTGAGCGTTGCAGCCTTGCCTGCAGGCGCTGGTTCTCGGGTGCTTCAAAATGCATCTTTCCCACCACTCTGAGCGTCTCGGCATAACTCTCTGCTTCATGAGCGAGCTGGGTGAGGGCCGAAGAGAGTTTCTTCAGAGGGTTGTTGGAAAGCAGGTAAACGATGAAAAACTGCAGAATGAGCCACCATATAGGCAGATTCCAGCTCACCATATTGCAAGCTGCCAGTGCAAAGGCTGCCAGCAAAGAGAGTCGAAGCAACCATATTGCCGGCATAAACAGTTTGCTGCTCACGTAGGCCGGCATACTCACCGATTCAGCTTCCTTCAGTCCGGCCATGAGTTGTTCGGTGTGCAACGTGCCGCCTTGCCCTATTGCCTTGAAAGCCGCCATGGCTTTCTCGTCTGAAGCCCATTCTGTCAGAGCCTCGCTTCGCTCTGCATCGTAGTTGAGCGATGACAGAATCTCTGCCAGGCGTGCTCTTCCGCCGCTTGTCACGGTGCGGTTGATACGCTGAAAGAGCGACTCGGGGCCGAAGATGTCCATGTCGAATGAAAAGGGATGGGCAGGATTCACAAATTGACTGCCGTCGTCAAAGGGCGTGAAGTCGCCTTTCAGATAACACAGCTCGTGCCTGTACACTTGCTCAAGATCTTCAAAATGTCTTATCAGTTTTGTGTTCTTGCCGTCCTTGTTGCGCAGATAGATGTACAACACCAGACAGGCCAGGGCAGCGATGAGCCATGCTGCCTGCATGTTATGCACCACGCTGATGGCAAAACATGTAAAGGCAGCCACAAAGCTGATGATTTCGCCTGTGGCATAAGGCAGGCCCAGCCTGCGTCTCTCGGCCACCTCACCGGCCATGTCATCGGCTTGGGCTTGGTAATATTTTTCAAGTTCCTTTCTTTCCATGTTGCCAAAGGTAGCCAATAAAACCCATATTCAGACACCCGACGCTCCTGATTTAATCATTATTTACACTCTTTTGGTCGTCAGCCCGCAAATGGGCTCCTCACGGTCTTGTGGCAGTAGCACTGCCCCTTTCTGCTTTGTGCCGTCAAGCATCACCCTCAGGGGCTTGTCAAAGCGCACGTGCCGTATGTGCTCCGTCTCGCTTATGGCGGGCATACTGTCCAGTATGTCTTTTCTCAGGATGCCTTCGTGNNCGATAGGTGTTGATGGTGAGATAGCCCACGCCGAAGGATGTGAGGTTCTGGAAGAAATGAGTTCCCTGACTGGGGTCTACTCTATAGTTGGCCAGCCCCTGCTCTACGATGACCCGGGCTGCGCTGATGGCGGGCCACTTAACGGGTATTCCGAGCCACGGGTCGCTCGATCCCCATCTGCCGGGGCCTATGAGTATATAGTTTCGGCCGGCCTTTAAGAACAACTGGTTCACGCTTTCTATCTCGTTGGTCACTTCCCGGTTGTGCGCCGCGCTGTAGTTTTCGTCTGTCTTAACATACACCACATCGGTTACATCGTCGCTTATGCCGTGGCCTAGCGACATCGAAGAGCGCAGCAGGCACTCCTTGTCAGGTATCTTGTCTACGTCTACCGTAACCACCTGCTTGGCATCTACGATGGGTCGTATTTGCAGTAAGAAAAGCTCGCCCCGGCATTTTCCGCCCTCGGCAGGTTCAAGGTCGCAGGCCAGTTCTATCTCTACGGGTCGGCGCATGGCATTGGCTCCGTAGGTCATCGTCTTTTGTAGCAGATCTGGCAGTGGAAAGAGCCCGTGCTTGAGAACACCGCAGAACGATATGATCTTCCGTCCGCCGTCATATACGCCGTCGCGTATCACGTCATCATATAGGTCGTATGTTGAGGCTATGAACCTGAGTGAGCCGTCGGCCTCGGCCTCTTTCACGCGCAACTTCAGCAGATTGAAGCCGTCGTCTACCTTGAAGTCTTCGCCTACATGCTGCATGTCGAGCGCATAGAAGCTGGTTTGTGTCTGTCTGAGTGCCGAAGCCGTTTCGCTCAGTTGCATCACTTGTGTGGGATGATAGGGCGATATGCGTAGCGTCTGCCCACCGTCTACGATATATTTTCCCAGTCCCAGAGCAAGTGATGCTACTCCTTCTTCCGTCTTTTCATTGCCTACGGGATAGAAGTTGAGCGACCTCACCACGCCGCTCAGGGTGGGGTAGAAGCGTGTGCCGTGCTGTTTGCCCACCACCTGTTGCAATATCACGGCCATCTTTTCCTGGTCTATCACGTTGCTCGTGGCCGTCATGTAGGCCTTCGAGGCCTTATAATACACCGAAGCATACACGCCTTTGATGGCGCAGGCCAGCATGCGCAGCATCTCATACCTGTCGTCGAGGCAGGGTATCATGTAGGTAGAGTAGATACCGGCAAAGGGTTGGTAGTGGCTGTCCTCCAGAAGCGAGCTCGATCGCACGGCTATAGGACTGTGGGTGGCATCAAAGAAGGCAAAGAAGTCGGCTATGAGCGAGTCGGGCAACTGTGCCTTCATAAAGGCGGCCAGTATGTCTTCGTCGCTGGCATCACTCAGAGCTATCTGGTAAAGGTTGTTCTTGTCCATAAACTCATCAAAGATGTCGGTGCACAGCACCACTGTCTTGGGTATCTGTACGGTGGCGTTGTCATAGCTGTTGAAGTCGGGATGCCGTTTGATGATATTGTCCAGAAAGGCCAGGCCGCGCCCTTTGCCGCCCAGCGAACCTTCGCCTATGCGCGCAAAGTGGGCATACTCGTCGTAGCGGTGACGGTCGAACACTGCCACAACGCCCTGGTTCTTCATCTCCCTATACTTCACGATGGCGTCGAAGATGATGTGCCGGTGCATGTCTACATCCTGCAGTTTGTGCCATGTAACGTTCTTCAGAAAGGCCGACACGGGGAATATGGCTCGTGCCGAGAGCCATCTGCTCACGTGGTTGCGCGACACGTGGTAGAGCATAGAGTCGTTGGGTATGTTGAAGATGTTGTCTTGCAGCTCCTTCAGGTTGCGTATACGCATCACGGGTGCGTGGGTATGGGGGTCGCGGAAGATGAAGTCGCCAAA
>DLDC01000197.1 GCA_002480935.1 Prevotella sp. UBA7782
AAATTATTTTATATTCTGAAATAAATTAAATTACATTCTAAAATAAATTATATTACATCATGAAAACCATGCTTTCAGGTTCTCTCAATGCCCCTTTCTCCGTTTGGCAAGGCTCTTTCTGCCTCGCTCTCTTGCTTGTCTAACAGAAAATTTCTATATTTGCAGGGTTATAGCAAAGATGATATGGAACCAACAGACCTTCTTTCCCGCACGCTCGAAATGGCCGAGCCCACCCGCCTTTTCATAGCCTGTCATGCCACAGACAATGTCAACGAGCTGGCCCTGCATGCCTCGCGCCATCCCGATGTAGACATGCCCGTGGCGCTGATGCAGATAGAGGGTAGGCAGAAGATGGCCGGTAAGTTGGCTGATATGCACCTCCCCGAGGGCTTTCTTTTTCCTCCCCGCCTCTCGTTAGAGCAATGTTCCAGTTCGTTCACGGCCACTCGCAAGCAGCACATCGTGCAGCAGCTCTTGCAGCAGAGCCCATCCGTCGGTCAGCCCACGCGCTTTGCCGACCTCACGGGCGGCTTCGGCATCGACTTCATGCACCTTGCGCCCCTTTTCGGCGAGGCATTATATGTTGAGCGCAACCCCGTTTTGTGTGGTCTGGCCCGCCATAACTTCGGGCTGATGGGCCTTTCGGGCGCTCGCGTAGAGTGTGCCGACGGCACCGAAAGTCTGCTCCGGCTGCCCCATGTCACCCTTCTTTATCTCGATCCGGCGCGCCGCGACATGCACGGACGCAAGGTCTTTGGCATAGAAGACTGTTCGCCCGACGTGGCAGAGCTGGCTGATGAGCTGGTAGACAAGGCCTCCTGGGTGCTGCTCAAGCTCTCGCCCATGCTCGATTGGCATGAGGCGCTGCGCCGTTTGCGCCATGCCGTGCGGCTGTATATACTGTCTGTGGGCAACGAGTGTAAGGAGTTGCTTGTGCTGATGCGCAAGGGCGGTGGGCCGTCGATAACCGTTTGCTGCGAGAACAGTGCCGACGAGCCCTTCATGTTCAGCTTTTCCAACCCCGCTATGGCCCCTTCCGTGCAGCCCGCCGAGCCTTCTGGCGTTTTGCCCATGGCCCCCTCGCCTGCTGAGGGCTGCTATCTCTATGAGCCCAACGCCTCTATCATGAAGGCCGGCTGCTTTGCCTTGCTGGCCCGCACCTATCAGGTAGCTGCCCTGGCAGCCAACTCCCATCTGTTTGTAAGCAACCGTCTGCAGCGCCGTTTTCCCGGTCGTACGTTCCGCATAACGGCCGTTTCAACGTTCAACAAGCACAGCCTGCGGCGTATGCTGGAGCCTTTGAGCCAGGCAAACATTGCCGTGCGCAACTTCCCCATGACCGTTCAGGCTCTGCGCAAGCGCCTGAAGCTGCGCGAAGGAGGCCATGTTTATCTCTTTGCCACTACGCTGCAAGACGGCACGCGCCTCTTGTTGCAGTGCGCCAAAGTGTGACGCAGCCTGCCTAAAGCGTGCTCTCTGCTTCATTGTCCAGCCAGTCCCGGCATATCTGATGCTTTGTAACAACCATTGCATAAAGCTCTTGTGTGAGCAAAAAACGACCTTAAATTTGGCTGTATGCCACTTTTTTGCTAATTTTGCATGTTTAAAGTGGTATAACATAACAATACAGATGTCGGCAATACGCATTAAGAAAGTAGAGACAAAAAAAGATCTTAAGACATTCGTAGACTTTCACTACGACCTCTATAAGGGTAGTCCATACGACGTTCCCAACCTTTTCAGCGATGATATGTTCACGCTGTCTAAGGACAAGAATGCCGCATTCGACTTCTGTGAGGCCGAATATTACCTTGCCTATAAGGACGGCAAGCTGGCCGGGCGCATTGCCGCCATCATCAATCATAAGGCCAATCAGAAGTGGGATAAGAAGGATGTACGGTTCGGATGGGTCGATTTCATCGACGACATCGATGTGAGCCGCGCGCTCTTTCAGGCCGTTGCCGATTATGGCAAGAGCAAGGGCATGCGGTCTATGGTGGGTCCTTTGGGCTTCACCGATATGGATCCGGAGGGCATGCTCACGTGGGGCTTCGACAAACTGGGCACCATGCCCACCATATACAACTATCCCTATTATCCCCAACACATGGAGAAGATGGGCGGTTGGTCGGTAGACAATACCTACGTGGAGTATTATATGACGGTGCCGCAGGCCGTTCCTGACAAGTACACCAAGATAGCCAAGCTGGTGGAAGACCGCTACAATCTGCATGTAATGAAGATTACGGCCAAGGATGTGAGAGAAGGCGTCATCACGCAGCAGATATTCCAGCTCATCAACGACACCTATAGCGAGCTTTATGGCTATTCATCGCTCACGCAGAGGCAGATAGAACAGTATGTAAAGATGTACTTCCCCATCCTCGATCTCAGCCTGGTTACGTGCATCGTAGACGGCAATAAAGGCAATAAGCTGGCAGGTGTGGGCATCACCATGCCCTCTCTTTCGCGGGCGTTACAGAAGTGCCGCCGCGGTCGTTTGCTGCCCTTCGGGTGGTGGCATCTGCTCCGCGCCATCAAGTTTCACCACACAGAGGGCGTCGATTTGCTGCTCATCGGCTTCTTGCCCGAATATCGCGCCAAGGGTGCCAATGCCCTTTTGTTCGCCGACCTCATACCCCGCTACATCAAGTATGGTTTTAAGTGGGGCGAAACGCAGGTTGAGATGGAGAGCAACGAGGGCGTGCAGGGACAGTGGGCACCTCTTAATCCCGTTAATCATAAGCGACGTAAGTGCTATCGCAAGCCCATTGCATGACCCTGGCCGCACACCACGGCAGCCCATAAGGGGCAGGAAAAAGAAATGAGATATGTCAGACAACGTAAATAAAGAGAATATCCAGCCATCCCATGCCGACCAGCCTGTGGTGGCATATACCGATGACAATATCCGCCACCTGAGCGATATGGAGCATGTGCGTACCCGTCCGGGCATGTACATCGGCCGGTTGGGCGACGGTTCATTGCCCGAAGACGGCATATATGTGCTGCTCAAAGAGGTGATAGACAACTCTATCGATGAGTTTAAGATGAA
>DLDC01000058.1:0-1846 GCA_002480935.1 Prevotella sp. UBA7782
TGGCGGGCCACATAAATTGCATTCATCGCGACTAAGTTCCTTCGGGAGCCGGTGGATTACAAAAGCGGGGAACTCCTACAATTTTTGTAACTCGGACTTTTCATCACATCGTCAGTACGGCCTTTCTTATATGCGGGCAGGATATAAACCTGCCCGTTTTTCTTAATTATATATCTGTAGTCAGTAAACAAACAACAACAGAAAAGCAAACAATTATGTTCTCAGGAATTATAGAAGACATGGCCACCGTAAAGGCCATCGAAAAGCAGGGAGAAAATATCAATTTCACTCTCAGTTGCCCCTTTGCCTCAGAGCTTAAAATAGACCAGAGCGTGGCGCATAACGGAGTGTGCCTCACTGTGGTGAGCCTAGAGGGTAACTGTTATGTGGTTACGGCCATGAAAGAAACGCTAGACCGCTCTAACCTGGGCTTCCTGAAGGTGGGCGACCGGGTAAATGTTGAGCGCTCCATGATGCTCAACGGTAGGCTAGACGGACACATCGTGCAGGGCCATGTGGATGAGACGGCTAAGTGCATTGGCATGGAAGATGCTGACGGCTCAACCTATTTCACCTTCCAATATAAGGGCAATGCCGAGATGGCACGTAGGGGCTACTTCACCGTAGACAAAGGTTCGGTTACCGTAAACGGCGTGTCACTCACCGTGTGCGAACCAACTGACAACACTTTTAAGGTGGCTATTATTCCCTATACACGGCAGCATACCAACTTTGCAGACATACAGGTGGGCTCGGTTGTGAACATCGAATTCGACATCTTGGGCAAATATATTGCTCGGCTGAGGCACTTTGATCATGAAGAAGTAGTTAAATGATGTAAAAGAAAATAACAAAGTAACGATTAAAAACGTAACTTTGCGTGCGTATAATCAGACAAGTTATCAAAAAAAATAAGTTATGAAGAAAATCAGTTTATTAGCCATCGCTGCATCAGCAATGCTTTTGGCAGCATGTGGAAACAGCAGTAAGCCGGCAGCATCAGCCGACTCAACATCTACTTCGGCTGACACTACGGCCCAGACCGCTCCTACAGCTCAAGCTTCAGACAGTGAGGCTCCTGCTGATGCCAAGGAGCTTACTTCGCAGCTCGCAGCTTGCGTGGCTGAGAAAAATCCGCAGAAGTTGGCGGCACTGCTGGAAAGTGCAAAAGCAAAAGCCTCTGACATGGCAAAGAACAACCCCGAACAGGCTAAGCAGTATGTTTCTGAGCTGCAAAAATGGGTGAGCAGCAATTCCAGCACCATCAAGACGCTTGTTGCATCTACTACAGATAACACTGTAGCCAACACGGTGGCAACGGCCATAGGAGCAGTGACGAGCATCAACCCAACCGATGTGGTGAACAGCGTGGCTAATGCTGCAAAGACTGATGCTAAGGCTATTGGCGAAAAATTCCTGCAAAACGCAAAGGCCGGAGCTGCCGAAGCAGTGACCAACAGCAAGGTGGGAGAAACAGTGGACAAGGCTATCAAGACAAAAGAAGCTATTGAGAATGCTCCCTCTGAGCTGAAGAGCAAAGGACAGAAAGAAGTGAACAAAGCAGCAGACAAAGCCAATAAGAAGATAAACGAGGCAGCAGAGAAAGCCAATAAGAAGGTGAATGATGCTGTAAATAATGCTACTAATAAAGCACTTAAAGGACTTGGCCTTTAATAGTTGAATAAAAGTAAGATAAGTAAAAACCGTTCTACTTTAAGTAGAGCGGTTTTTTGCATCTAGTGAAGACGAAAGAATCCCCTAAGTATTAGGGCCCTGAGCCGAGCATCAACTGTATTCATGGCTCCATAAAGAATAAAAACAACTCTCATTCTTTGCCAAATCTGTG
>DLDC01000058.1:1859-9841 GCA_002480935.1 Prevotella sp. UBA7782
GGCCCGAAAGGCCAGACATGCCGCAAGGAAAGAAAAGTCAAATAAAACAGCCAGATGTTTGCTTTTTGAGAAAAAAGTGATTATCTTTGCATCTGATTTTTTGTTACATATCATCTCCATGTTCAGCAAGGACATTACCCAGCAACTCACACAAGTGGTTGACCAACTTTCAGAGCCAGAATCACTGAAAGGCCTTTTTCATGAGCACCAAGACGGTGCCCCATTGCCATCTGCAGGCGCTTTGCAAGAGGTCGTCAACCTGACAAGAGCCATTATCTTTCCGGGCTTCTACGGAAAGTCTCATGTACACATGAATACATTACGCTATCATATAGGTGTAAATGTAGAGCAATTACATAAATTGCTCTCACAGCAGATATTGGCAGGGCTATGTTTCAAAGAGAGCTGTCCTGGTGAGCCAAAGTGTAGTGAGTCGGCTGAGCTTCAAGATCGTTCAAGGGCTATTGCGGCCGAGGTGGTAGACCGTCTGCCTGCCATTCGCGAGGTTCTTTCTACTGATGTAGAGGCTGCCTTCGAGGGTGACCCTGCAGCAGGCAACCACAGTGAGGTGATAGCCTGCTATCCTGTCATAAAGGCTCTGACCAACTTCAGGCTGGCCCATGAGTTGTATCNNCAACGTGCCCCTCATTCCGAGGATGCTTACTGAGATGGCGCACTCTGAGACGGGCATAGACATTCACCCTGCGGCCACCATAGGCCGGCATTTCACCATCGACCATGGCACGGGTGTGGTGATAGGAGCGACATGTATCATAGGCAACAACGTGAAGTTATATCAGGGCGTGACCCTCGGGGCCAAGAGCTTTCCTCTTGACAGTGATGGTAATCCCATCAAGGGCATACCCCGTCACCCCATCATCGAAGACGATGTGGTGATATATGCCAATGCCACCATACTGGGCCGAATAACCATCGGAAAAGGCAGTGTGGTGGGAGCCAACGTTTGGGTGACACGCAGCATGAGGCCAAACACAAAGAAATACAAAAAAGTAAAGCAAGACAATATAGACATAGAATTCGAAAATGGAACAGGAATTTGAACTCATAGCCAAGACCTTCATGGGCCTGGAGCCCGTTTTGGCGCGAGAGCTCACACAGATGGGAGCTAACAATGTGCAGATAGGACGTCGCATGGTGTCCTTTACCGGTGACAAGGAAATGATGTACAGAGCTAACTTCCAGCTTCACACAGCCATACGCGTGCTTAAGCCTATTGCACATTTCAAGGCACGCTCGGCTGAGGATATGTATGATGAAGTAAGTAAGATAGACTGGAGCAAGTATATCCTTCCGGGGAAAACTTTCTCCGTCGACTCGGTGGTGTATTCTGAGGAGTTCAGAAACTCACGCTTTGTCACTTATAAGGTAAAGGATGCCATAGTAGACCAGTTCCGTGAAAAGACAGGACAGAGGCCCAACATCAGCGTGTCTAATCCCGACATCAGACTGAATATTCATATTGCAGAAGACAATGCTACGCTTTCGCTCGACTCAAGCGGCGAGAGCCTTCATCGCAGAGGATACAGACAAGAGAGCGTAGAAGCACCGCTCAATGAAGTGTTGGCCGCCGGAATGATTCTCATGACAGGGTGGCATGGTGAAACCGATTTCATAGACCCCATGTGCGGTTCGGGCACGCTACTTATAGAGGCCGACCTTATTGCCCGTAACATGTCGCCGGGTGTGTTCCGCAAGGAATATGCCTTTGAAAAGTGGCCGGACTATGATGCCGACCTTTTTGACCGTATTTACAACGACGATTCGCAGGAGAGGGAGTTCACCCATCATATTTACGGTTATGATATTGATATGAAGGCGGTGAATACGGCTAGGCTCAACGTAAGGGCGGCAGGCCTGACAAAGGACATCACCGTAGAGCAGAAAGACTTTAAAGACTTCACTCAGCCAGAGCATGAGGCTATCATCGTTACCAATCCCCCATACGGTGAGCGTATCTCTACCCCCGACCTGCTTGACACTTACCGCATGATAGGCGAAAGACTCAAGAATGCTTTCAAGGGAAACACTGCTTGGGTGCTGTCTTATCGTGACGAGTGCTTTGAGAAGATAGGGCTGAAACCTTCGCTGAAGATTCCTCTTTATAACGGTTCGCTGGAGTGTGAGTTCCGCAAATACGTGATGTTCGACGGACGATATAAGAGCTTCAGAGAAGAAGGAGGCATCGTGAAGACCGATGAAGAAAGGCAAGAGATGGCCGAGAAGCATCGCTTCAAGAAAAACAGAGAGTTTAAGAAGAGACTCGACGAAGAGGAAGAAAACGAGGAAGGCGACATACGCTCATTCAAGTTCCATGCTTTCCAAGACGACAGATGGCAGGACAGAGGTCCCAGATTGGGACGCCATGACGACGACCATCACTTCAGTCGTTCAAAAGACAAGCCTTTCAGACGCTTCAACCGCGACAGAGACGACGATGACCATCGCTTCGGTCGCTCGAAAGACAGGTCCTTTAAGCGTTTCGGACGCGACAGAGAAGACGGTGACAAACGCTTTGGACGTTCAAAAGACCGTTCATTCAAAAACTTCGATCGTAGGCGTGACGATGCCAAAGACGCACGCCGTGGTGGGTTTAAGAGCAGAAGAATAAATGATGACGAAGATTAAATTTATACTGTTGTTGGCTCTTATGTCTGTAAGCGCAGTACCTGGTATGGCTCAGAAAAAGCAGTTTACGCTAGAAGACCTAAACTTTGGTGGCACCAATTATTATCACATGCTGCCGGAGAATCGTTACACCACATGGTGGGGCGATAAGCTGGTGCGCACGGATATGGAGGCCTGTTCGCTGGTAGGCTTGCGCAATGCCAAGCAGAGCACGCTCTTCACACTGCAAGATGTTGCCAAGGCCTCACGGGCAGACTCTCTCAAAGTGCGCTCATTATATAATATCAGGTTTCCTTATGCCAGTAAGAGTATTGCCGTGATAGGCTTGGAAAATGGTGTGGTGTGGTTCGACTTCAAGAAGCACGCCATCATCAAGAGTTATGTTTATCCCTCCAATCTCCAGGCCAAGGAATGGTGCTATAAGTCGCAGATGCTGGCTATGGTAGAGAATAACCAGCTTTGCGTGCTTGATGCCAAAGGCAACAAGCACACCATAACCACAGATGGCTCTTCGGATATAGTCTATGGACAGAGTGTTCATCGCGATGAATTTGGTTACGATAAGGGCACTTTTTGGAGTCCCGATGGCATTAAGCTCATGTTTACGCGCATGGATCAAAGCATGGTGACAAGCTATCCGCTTGTTAACATACCTGAGATAGACTGGACTCCTGCTGCAGGACAGAGTCGTATAGCCACGGCTGCTCCCATCAAATATCCCATGGCTGGAGAGAAGATGCACAAAGTGACCATTGGCATATATAACACTCAAAATGGCAAGACTATTTATCTTGACGCCGGCGATCCTACCGACAGATATTTCACCAATCCCGCTTGGAGTCCTGATGGAAAGACTGTCTACCTCTTCGAGCTGAACTNNCGTGAGCTACGACGCAGCCACAGGAAAGAAGATAAAGGAGCTTTATAGGGAAACCGACAGTAAGTATGTTGAGCCACTGCACCCCATCGTGTTCTTGCCATGGGATGATAGCAAATTCATCATGCAGAGCCAGAAGGACGGCTATAACCACTTCTATCTCTTCGACAAAGAGGGCAACCAGCTCAAGCAGATAACCAAGGGCCCTTGGGTGGTGATGGATTTTCTCGGCTTTTATGCTAAACGTCATGCCATTGTTTATGCTTCAAACGAGCTCAGCCCTATTCAGAAAAACATTTGGGTAGTTGATGTGGAAAGTGGCAAGCGGGCCCTGATGAGCGATGATAGAGGTTGGCATGAGGCGCAGCTTAGTGGTAGCGGTGCTTATGTATGCGACCATTTCCAGGCTCCCGATGTTCCTCGTAAGATTGATATCATCAGCCTTGAAGACGCCAGCCGTACTTCTTATCTCACGGCAGCTGATCCATGGAAAGACTATGAAGTGCCCGAATATTCTTGTGGAACGCTGAAAGCAGCAGACGGAAAGACCGATCTTTATTATCGGATGGTAAAGCCTGTGGGCTTTGATCCCACAAAGAAGTATCCCACAGTGGTGTATGTCTATGGCGGTCCTCACGCGCATAATGTAGATGCAAGATGGCATTGGGGCTCACGTTCCTGGGAAACATATATGGCGCAAAAAGGCTATCTGCTTTTCATCCTCGACAATCGGGGTAGTGAGAACAGGGGTAAAGACTTTGAGCAAGTAACATTCCGCCATCTGGGACAAGAAGAGATGAAAGATCAGATGGAGGGAGTGAAGTTTCTCAAGTCGCTTCCTTATGTAGACAGCACGCGTATTGGCGTTCACGGATGGAGCTTCGGAGGCTTCATGACCATCTCGCTCATCACTAATTATCCCGATGTATTCAAGGTGGCTGTAGCCGGAGGCCCCGTGATAGACTGGAAATGGTATGAGGTGATGTATGGTGAACGATACATGGACACCCCACAAACCAATCCTGAAGGATATAAGCAGACCTCATTGCTTTGCAAAGCAAAGGATCTGAAGGGTAAGTTGCAAATCATTATTGGCGGAGACGACCCCGTGGTGGTGCCTCAGCACGCGCTCAGCTTCATCAAGGCCTGCATAGCAGCCGGCACGCAGCCCGACTTCTTTGTATATCCTGGAGAACCCCACAATATGCGTGGCCATCAAAGTGTGCATCTGCATGAGCGCATCACACAGTATTTTGAAGATTATCTAAAATAAGCTTATGAAACGAATCTTGTTATTAGGAAGTGGCGGAAGAGAACACGCCTTGGCCTGGAAGATTGCGCAGAGCAGTCAGGTAGATAAACTTTACATAGCTCCAGGCAATGCCGGAACAGCCAATGTGGGCGAAAATGTGCCCATAGGGGTTAGCGAGTTCGACAAGCTCAAGGACTTTGCCGTCAGTCACGATGTCAATATGCTCGTGGTAGGACCCGAGGTTCCGCTTGTGGAAGGCATCTACGACAATTTTAAAAGCGACCCTAGAACAAAAGACATACCCGTCATCGGTCCCTCCAAGAGCGGTGCCCGGTTGGAAGGAAGTAAAGATTTTGCCAAAGCTTTTATGCAGAGGCATCACATACCCACGGCCAAATATGAGACCTTCGACGGTACCACAGTAGATGAGGGCTTGCGTTTTCTTGAAACTCTTCAACCCCCTTATGTGCTCAAGGCCGATGGCTTGGCAGCTGGAAAGGGCGTGCTCATTGTGCCAACCCTCGAAGAGGCTAAGAAAGAATTCAAGGAAATGCTGGGCGGAATGTTCGGAAATGCCAGCGCCAAGGTGGTTATTGAGGAGTTTCTCAGCGGTATAGAGTGCTCGGTGTTCGTCCTTACCGATGGCAAGCACTATCAGATTCTGCCAGAGGCAAAGGATTATAAGCGTATAGGCGAGCACGACACTGGGCTGAACACCGGTGGAATGGGGTCAGTGAGCCCTGTACCCTTTGCTACGCCCGAATGGATGAAGAAGGTGGAAGACCGTATCATCCGTCCCACAGTAGAAGGCTTGGCAGAAGAGGGAATAGACTATAAGGGCTTCATCTTCTTCGGGCTCATCAACGTAAAGGGCGACCCAATGGTCATAGAATATAATTGCCGCATGGGTGACCCCGAAACAGAGACCGTTATGTTGAGGCTCAAGAGCGACATCGTAGACTTGTTCGACGGCGTTGTGAAGGGCGACCTTGACAAGCGTAAAGTAGAGTTTGACAACCGCTCGGCCGTTTGCGTGATGCTTGTAAGCGGAGGCTATCCGGAGAAATACACCAAGGGTTATCCCATCACAGGAACCGACCGTGTGAGTGGCTCTGTGGTCTTTCATGCCGGCACAGCTATGAAAGACGGGCAGGTGGTTACTGCCGGTGGGCGCGTGATAGCCGTAAGCTCTTACGGAAAGGACAAGGAAGAAGCCTTAAAGAAGAGTTTCCAAGAGGCTCAGAAAATTGAGTTCAAGGATAAGTATTTTAGGCACGACATCGGTCAAGACCTTTGATTGACTTTTCATCCGGTTATGTATCATAAGAAAACATTTCAAGAAAAAATTGCAATAAGCAGATGGTCACTACCCGTCATGGCGGTAGTGGCCATTCTGATATGGGTCTTCACGGGGCTCAACGACTATTCCATGTTGCCCTCTTTGGGCATGATGATTGTGGCGGCCTACTTCATGGTGGAGCTCAACAACTCGTTCTCGCTCATCCGCATTTACAGTCGCATGGTGTCGTGTTCGTTCATTGTGCTCACCACAGCGGCCATGCCACTTTTCAAAGACCTGCACGTGCCTGTCGTCACCCTGTGTCTTGTGCTTTTCTATATGTTTTCTTTCCAGTGTTACCAAGGGCAAACGCGCTCTGTGCCCGGCAAGATTTTCATGGCGTTTGTCTTCATGAGTCTGGCCAGTGTGTTTTGGTCACAAGTGCTCTATTTCGTACCTGTGATGTGGATACTCATCACGTTCAATCTTCAAACCATGAGTGCCCGTGCCTTTGTAGCGTCATTGTTGGGCCTTCTTTTGCCCTATTGGTTCCTGGCTAGCTATTATGCGGCCACCGGACAGATGCAGATTTTTGCCGATCACTTCATCCAGCTGGCCACCTTCCACCCGTTGCTGCATTATGAGTCGTTGGGGGCCGGTCATGTGGCTGTGCTGCTTTTCTTTGTCGTGGCTGCGCTGTTGGGAGGTACGCATTTCATGCTTACAAGCTTTAACGATCGCATCCGCACCCGCATGTTCTATTATATCTTCATCACTACAGACATGCTGGCCCTGGTGTTCTTGTTACTTCAGCCCGTTCACTTCAATATGCTCATAGGTGTCATGGCTGTCAACACATCGCCGCTGATAGGTCATTTCATAGCCCTCACACGTTCTAAACTCACTAATATCATCACCATAGCGCTGATGGTTATAGCCCTTCTCTTAGTTTTTTATAACGTATGGCTGCCCTCTATGACATTCTGAAAGACTACGGCTACTGGGGCATGTTGTTTGCAGCGTTTCTCTCCGGCAGCGTTTTCCCTTTCAGCAGTGAGGCCGTAATGTTGGCTTTGTTGGCGGCAGGCCTCGATCCTGTGCTGCTAGTGGTTTATGGCTCTGTGGGAAACGTGCTCGGCTCAATGTTCAACTATGGCATAGGCCGCTTGGGAAAGCTAGAGTGGATAGAGAAATATCTTCACATCAAGAAAGAGAGCCTGGACAAAGCTGAGCGCTTCATGCAGGGTAGGGGAGCGTGGATGGGCTTTTTTGCCTTTCTGCCTATATTGGGTTCAGCCATTACAGTGGTGCTAGGCCTCACCCGCGCCAATCTCTTCATAACCATTGTCAGCATAACCTTGGGCAAAGTTATCCGCTATCTCATCCTCGTTGCTGGTGTTGAATGGATGATATAATCATGTATTGCCTTTTTCGCTCTTAATCGTTTTCTGACAATATTAACAGCTTTGGCATAATAAACACCCCAATATAATGGTTGATGATATGACATACCCCCTAAGCCATAGATGGCTTTCTGTAGCAGCTGGTACAGGTAGATGTCTATTGTCGGGAAGCCATCAGGAAGATTTTAGTAGCAGACAACATGCCTGCCGGCATTTACTGCTCTGCCCAGAAGAGATGCTCTCGGACAACCTTATAATGATGCCCCAGTTTATTGATAACCTTCAAAGATGTGATTTTATGTATCCGGGTGCCCAAGTAGTTGCACCTGTTCATACTTTAATGTTGTTGGTCCAACATCATACAACGCATCCGCACACGTGAATATGCAGCGCAATCATCGTTACTATTATAATATCTCATTATGGCTATCATTTTAATCTCCTAATATCCGCACCACAATAGTCTCTAATATTTTATAACGTCCTGAGCCACAAAAAGTTGCTCAGGATTTGGGTTTGACTGGC
>DLDC01000068.1:0-8985 GCA_002480935.1 Prevotella sp. UBA7782
TGTGGCAAATCCGAACAAGGATGTTGCCACACGCCTTTTTGTTTGCCAGATTTGTCAGGTACCGGCAAGCTATAAGAGGCAAGACGTGAAGCCTTTTCTGTCAGACATATAACAGCAGCCGTCTGGTTGCCGTTGCACAACAGATAGTCATAACCCATCGGGCTTTTTATGTCAAAAGCTTGCATTTAGAACTGATTTTTCGTAACTTTGTAGCCAAGAATTTATGAGCAGACTCATCTTTTTTTTGTTTGTCGCCTTGGCCGCCATCATCACGCAGCCCGTTAAAGCCCATCCCGCTTATGCAAAGTTAGACGTGAGGTTCTACAACACATGGGCTTCGCTGCCATCGGCCGAGCTGATGAGAAAAGCAAACTACTATCTGCACAACCAGAAGTGCCAGGACAGCGCCCTGGTGTGCTACACGGTGGTGGCCAACCGCTACTACCGAGACGGTCTGAGTGCCGACGACAAGCGCATGAGCATAACGGCCATGAACAACGCCGGCTATCTGTTCTATGCCTATTACAACGACTACGACAAGGCCTACACCACACTCAGGCAAGCCTTAGACATGGCCGTGAACGAGAAAGACGTGGCCAACCAGGTGCTTATCAACCTGAACCTGGCCAACATCAAGAGCATATATCTCGACGTACAGAGCAACAACCTGAGTCTGGCCAGGCAAACCCTAAGCCTCTACCGTAAAGCCTTTTACCAGGCCATAGAGATAAAAAAGTGGCCCTGGGTAGTGGGCATCTTAAGCAATATGCTCAACGAAAGCTTCATCAACAAGCCCACTTTGGCCGGCACCCTGAAGCATGACATTGCCATATTCCGCCGCCTCAGCATCCCGTCGAGCACGCCCTTGTTGGGCTATGTGCGCAGCCTCATCAGCTGTTATGAGGCCCTGCAGAGACACGACTATGCCAAGGCATTGCAGGCAACCTACGACATGCAACGCCTTAACAACTCGCCCGACACGCCCGAACGCTTCCTGGTGGTGTCGCTAAGCCTGCGCAGCAACATATTGCACCGCATGGGGCGCGACGCCGAGGCCGCCTTGGTAGAGCAAGAAGCCATCAAAGTGTGCCAAAGCAAGCACATCAACGACACACTGGTGCGCCTGTATGCAAGCCTCTATCAGTATTACCGCAACCACGGCAACGCATCGCGGGCCCAGCAATACCGCATAGCCTATCTGGAACTGAAGGAGGCCATCATGAGCGAAAACAAGCTGCAGAACGTCTCACGCCTTGATTTTCTCTACCAGCTGCGCGAGGTTAACAACGAGGTGGAGCGCCTTTCTGCACAACACCATTGGCAAAACATCGTCACGGGCATCATAGTAGGTTTCGCCATCATCGTGAACGTGCTGCTCGTGGTGCTCTTTGTGAACTACCGGAAAGTGAAAGCCATGAACCGCGTACTATATAATAATGTGCAAAACTCGCTCAGGCAAGAACGCGAAAAACAACATTCCAAGCAGCCTCAGACTGCCGAAAAATATAAGAACTCGCGGCTCACAGAGCTTGACAAGGACGAGCTGGCGCGCCGTATAGAGACGGTCATGGACAATACAGACGAGATTTGCAATGCCGACTTCTCACTCTACCGTCTCGCCGAGCTCGTTGGCATAAGCTATAAAGATGCCTCGCAGGTCATCAACGAGCGTTATGGCAAGAACTTCAAGGCACTCCTTAACGAATACCGTATACACGAGGCGTGCCGCCGGCTCACAGACGAGGCAGAATATGGACATCTCACCATAGAAGGCGTGGCCGCCAGCGTGGGCATCAAGAGCCGAAGTCACTTCAACACCTACTTCAAACAGGTGACGGGACTATCGCCCTCTGTCTATCAAAAGCTAAGCAAAGAAAGACCGGAAACCTGACTTTTTAGTGCCATTTCATGTTCTGGCACACGCAAAATCACACTTTTAGCCATTTTTTTACTTACTTTTCATTACTTTTGTGGTCGGATTATCTTATAATTAACACAAAAGCTTATGATCATTAAGACCATTACCCAACATCATTTCTTGCTTGCTGCGCTGCTCACACTTGTGTGCGCAAGCGCCTATCCAAGGCAAGCAAGAAGTCTGGCACTACCACCAGGCAGAAGCGTTTTGCAAGCACCTGCAAGCGAACAGTCACTTAAAATTGTGAGCGTAACAAAGCTCAACGCCGAGGAAAGCGTAGACTGCAACGCCAATAACGAATTTCCTATCGGCTACAAAGTGGTGGTGCAGAACAACGGCACATCAACCCTCACCGCAGGAGATGACAACTATTCGCTGAGCATCATCAACAACTCTAACAACGATTCGGTCATCATCACGCAACCCATCACTCAGACACTGGAGGCTGGAGCAACGTCTGACACCATTCTGGTGAGCACATTGTCGAGCTACAAAAACATATCGTCAAGCTCAAGCTTCTATGTAAAGGAGAACATCACAGGCACTAAAGTATTCGGAAGTTGGATAACTCCCGTGCCCTATGAGCCGCGTCCCTACTACTACTCCGAGAAAGGAAGCTATCTGAAAGACAGTGCCACGATAGACTTCGGCATGGCCGGAGCGCCTTTGTCTACCAGCATCAGCATCCGCAACTACGGTGCCCAGGCTTTTACCGTCAACCAAGTGAGCCTGCCCAACGGCTTTGCGCTCAGCGCCCAGGCCGACACCATAAGCTACCCCATCAGCATCGGAGCGCACGAAACCTATGTCTACCCCATTTGCTTCACGGCATCTGCACCCGGATATCATGACGGAATGATGACCATCAGCACCTCGGCTGGCGACATGCACCTGCACCTGACAGGCACACTGACCGAAAACGGCTTGTATATAGTGAACTTTGAGGACGGACAGATACCCACAAACTTCATCCAAGAAGGCACCAACTGGAGCGTGTCTACCTATCCCAACTATATGGGAGCCATACAAAACAGCTCGTGCGTTTATGAATACAGCACCCAAGACAACGCCAAGCTCATCACCCCACTGCTGGATGTAGCCGGTGGCGAACAACTGTTGTTCCAGGCAGCTATGACAAACACAGCCAGCCATCTGAAGGTTTACTATTCTGACGACCGCCGCAACTGGACACTCGCCAAGAGCATCACGGCCGACGCAACAGACGAGGCCGACCGCTTCACCAACCAACAAACGGGCTCGTCATGGAGCAGTTACTACAACTTCAAGACCTTCAGCGTGAGCAACATTCCGGCAGGAAACCACTATATAGCCTTTGAGGCAGGCGGCGTTTATCTCGACAACATATACGGATACCGTCTTGATTCTGTTTCGCACGACATAGCCATAACCGATAAGTTGATACCTGACTCGGGCATGGTTAACTATCCTTACAAGGCAAGCGTAACTTACAAGAACCTCAATATCAAGGCCGAGAACGCTTACAACGTAACCTTGCACTTCGGCGAACAGGCACAAGCAGCCAGCACAACAAGCATTGCGCCGGGTGCAGAAGCAACTTACAAATTCAGTGTCACGCCACATCAGGCCGGCACATATCCTGCATATATAACATTCGAAGCCGATGGCTACAGCCTATCTACCGACACAGTGAATGTAAAAGTGGCCGCAGAGCAGGCTTTCAACATCAAGCAGGTGGGCGAGACTGCCTTAGCATCAAGCGAAGCGCCTATCAATTTGTTCTATAAAAAGAACCTGAGCGAGCAGCTCTATACCGCCGCCGAGATAGGCCTTGCACCAGGTACAACCGTCAAAGGTCTGCAATTCAAAGGCTTTGAGAAAGAAAAAGACCTGACCGGTAAGCTCACAATATATGTTGCCAACACCAACGACACCGAGATAGGAGCAACACTTAGTGACACCACCGCGATGACACGGGTGTACGACAACGACAATTATGTGATAACGAAAGGCGGCGACGGCTCAACATCTTATACTTCGTCAAACGTCACCGACCCTGTAAGCCTTATCGATGTAACATTCAATGAGCCATTCACCTACGCAGGCAACTCGCTGCGCGTCGTGGTGAAGTACGACTGTGACACCTATGCCAGCGGCGGTTGGCAGGCCACAAACACAGAGAGAGCCATCATAGCACGCTCTGACAATTCGTGGGACACCAGCTTCTCTACCTGCAACTTGCCTGTTATATACCTTACCTACGACAAGCATGCCACTGTGTTCAGCGGTAAGGTGAGCGACAGCGAGGGCAATGCCCTGCCTGATGTCAACGTAACAGCAGCAGCCGGCGACGTGGCCTACACCACAACCACCGACGCACAGGGCGCTTACTCTCTCAACATTCTGCAAGACGCCAAGACCTACAGCATCAGTTACACCCTGAAAGGATATGCACCTTACAAGGAACAGCACAACTTTACCACCGGCAGTTATGCCAAGAACATAACTCTGCAAAAGGCCAATGGCTTCTTCATAGACGAGTCTAACCTGCCCGGCAGCGGCAAGGTGAACAGCCCCTACACGGCTACCGTAAAGGCACTGAACCCTGAAACAACAGACATACCGGCCTTCGGCTACACGGCTACGCTCTACTTCGACAAGCAGGCTGTGGCCAACGCAAATCCCGTTAAGGTAGCTTCGGGCGAAACGGCTGAATACACCTTCAGCTTCACACCACACCAAGCAGCCAGCCATAAGGCCTATGTAGTGTTTAAGTATGGCGACAAGATCAGCAGCACCGACACCGTTGACGTGGTGATAGGAGAAGAATCGTTCGACAAGACCCTACAGATTGGCGACAGCACAGCCTACTCAAAGAAGGCTCCTGTAAACACTTATGACAAGAAGAGCGAGGCCATCATCGTTTATCCGGCCAGCCTGTTGGGCCTGCACAAGGGCACGATTATCAAGCGTCTGCAATATCGCGGCTATGTGTCTGGCTACAACTCAGACTCTATCGACGTCAACCTGCGTGTGTATATGCAGAACGCTGACATCGAGAAATTCACCCAAGACAAAGTAACCTACGGACAGACAGGAGCCGACACCACGAAGATGACGAAGGTGTATGACGGCATCTTGGTGCTGAAAAACCGCGGAAGCGAGGCCAACCCAGAGTCTATCATCGACATTGAGATACCCGACGGCTTCAAGTATGAGGGCAAGAGCATCTTGCTTTACTTCTCTAACTCGGCCGACAGCTACCGCAGCAGCTACTACGTAACCGACGGAAGCAAGAACGGCTATGTGCTCACACGCAGCAACGACTATGAGTTGCCGGAAATCTTCACGCTGGCCGACGGCTACGGAATGCCCGTAACCCTCATGCAGACATCGGCTGCGGCAGAGGTTACCTTCAATGTAAAGGACAGCGAGGGCAACTATATAGACAACGCACATATAACTCTGAAGAGCGGTGATGTGGAGTATTACGGCCTGACAAAAGACCAAAGCCCATGCCGCGTCAAGGTAGGACGCACCGACCTTAGCTATAAAGCTACTGTCAAGGCTGAGGGCTATGAGGATGCAACCATACAGAACATCAGTTTTGCTGACAGCCTCAACCCCACTGTAAACGTAACTCTTACAGAGGAACCCGACACCATCATAACCAGTCAGCCTGCCGGAGAGGTGGTCTACTACGCCGAGAATGCGCACAACCTGTGGCAGAGCAACGGCAACATAGGCGAGGATAACCTTGACCATAAGATAAAGATGATGGTGCGCGGCAACGACGGCTACATCTATATCAAGGACTTTATGGAACATCTGAAAGCCGGTAGCTGGATAAGAGGTAAGGTAGACGGCGACACCATCAGGTTTAAGTTGCCACAGCCCTACTACGAGATGGGAGGACTCTATGACCATAGACTATATGGCATCAGAGCCTTTGACCAGAAGAAGATAGAGGTCAACGGAATGACTTACTACACTTACGTAACCGACACCACCTTAACCGAGATGAAGTTTGTGGTGCGCGGAGACAGCATGGTGATGGCAAACAAGGACAAGTTCTTCGGACTTTCTAACGAAACCTACGGCAAGGCGTGGTCGCAATTCTCCATGAGCAATGTGGTTTATTACATCCATCACGATACGCCCGCATCTATGCCGGCTGACACGAAAGCCGAGAAATGGAGCTTTGAGTATGCGGCTACTGACACCACAACAATGGGATATACGGTAGACGCGGCCATCAAGGACGGAAGCATATACATCAAGGGCTTGAGCCGGCGCTTCCCTGACGCTGTGATAAAGGGCAACCTGCAAGGCAACAAGGCCGTGTTCGACAGCAAGCAATATCTCACTGCCGACTCCACAGACATGTATTACGCTTACATGATGGCATCACGCGACAGCTCTTACGAGGTACAAATGGGCCAAGGGGTGGCAACTGCCGTCACACAACAGTTCATGCCGAGCATAACATTCAACTATGATGCCACGGCAAAGAGGCTCATCTCAGAAAACAACATCACCATCAACCATGGCATCGACTCGCTATTGGCATATAATGTGTATGAGAGAGTTAATCTGAACTACTTTGAAGGAGGCTGCAAGACACCGGCAAAACCCGAGTGGATAAGTTTCTTCAAATACTCAGACAGCGAGAGCAGCGCGGTATTCAACCTCTATCCGAAAGACGTCGACGGCAACTTCATAGACCCTGACAGTCTCTATTACATCATATACAATGACGACCAGGCCATCACACTCAGAGCAAGCGATTATGAAGGCAAGCTGTCTGAAGACATCACCCTCATACCTTACTTCAGCAAGGCAGCTTACGTAGACAATAACTATCATGGCATTACAGTCTACGAAACCGGCATCAGCAGAATAGGCGTGCAGGCCGTGTACCGCTGGAATGGCGAGGAAGAGGCGTCAGACATTGTGTATTATGGTGAGACGACGGGCATAACAGCCAACCAGGCCGCCAAGACAGTGAAGCGTGAAACCTATTACGACCTGTCTGGCCGAATGGTTAAGCTGCCGGGCCAAGGCATATTCATCAAGGTTACCGAATATGCCGACGGCACAAAGAGCACGAAGAAGATTGTGAGGAAGTAACTTCTCACCAATCCCATACCCTAAAGGGCGCAGGGGCCAACAGCCTTCTGCGCCCCTTTTTTATATCCTCCACGCCAGTCCACGCACTGCATCAACAAGGGCTTTTCGTGACCATCGCGCAACAGCCTCATGATGAGCGACTTGCAAAATAGGCCTTTTCACAAGGCGAAATAGCCGTTTTTGCAAGCCCAAAAGGCCTGTTTTGAAACCCCAAAGCACGTATTTTGAAAATCAGGCTAAGTATGTATGCTCCACAACCCATGCGTTGTCAGTAAATCAATGCATAGAGCCACCATGCCCATTCTATGCATAATATTCAAGGATATATATGCAAACAGAGGTTAAAACAAAGAGTAATACGCAATTTTATTCACATTTTCTTGCATATATAATATTTAATGCATACTTTTGCATACAGAAATAAAACAAGTAAAAGCAATGAAGATAAAGACCAGCCGATTAGAGACACTGCGGATGATCATATCCAGTCAGGAGCTCAGCTCGCAAGAAGAGGTGCTTCAGGCACTGTCCAAAGAGGGCTACAACATCACACAAGCCACGCTGAGCCGCGACCTCAAGCAGCTCAAGGTGGCCAAAGCGGCCAGCATGAACGGGGGCTACGTATACGTGCTGCCCAACGAAACGATGTACAAACGCGTGTCAACGCCCAAATCGGCCAGTGAGATGCTGCTCACAAGCGGATTTATATCACTCAACTTTTCGGGCAACATGGCCGTCATCAAGACACGCCCCGGCTATGCCAGCTCCATAGCCTACAACATCGACTCTCATGCCATACCGGGCATAATGGGCACCATAGCAGGCGACGACACCATCTTCATGGTGATAGAAATGGGCACGGGCAACGACAAGATACGTGAGAGTCTTGCCAACGTGATACCCGACATAGAATAGAACATAAGGCTGGGCAGGCGGCCGACGCGCCACACCGCCTGCAGAAAAACGTAAGAAACACAATGGAAGAAATTAAAGTTATGGTAGCCGACCCATCGCATGAGAAATATGTAGACACTATACTCAAGACGATAGCCGACGCTGCCAAGGTGCGCGGGACGGGCATTGCCAAGCGCACACACGAGTATCTGGCCACCAAGATACGTGAGGCCAAGGCCGTCATAGCCCTGCAGGGCGACAAGTTTGCGGGCTTCAGCTACATCGAGACGTGGGGCAACAAGCACTACGTAACCACCAGCGGACTCATTGTTCACCCCGACTTCAGGGGGCGGGGCGTGGCCAAACGCATCAAGAACCTCACCTTCACGCTGGCCAGAGTGCGCTGGCCCCATGCCAAGATATTCTCTCTCACGTCGGGCTCGGCCGTCATGAAGATGAACACACAGCTGGGCTACCTGCCCGTAACGTTCAACGACCTGACCGATGACGAGGCGTTCTGGCGCGGCTGTGAGGGCTGCATCAACGTAGACGTGCTGCACCGCACCAACCGGCGCTACTGCATCTGCACAGCCATGCTCTACGACCCGGCCGAGCATCTGCCCGCCAAGCTGCCCGAAGAGGTGATGAGAAGAATTAAGGAAATAGACAAATAACAAAAGGAAAGGAAGCGATATGAGTGATAAGAAGAAAGTGGTGGTGGCCTTCTCAGGAGGCCTCGACACATCCTACACCGTGATGAAGTTGTCGCACGACATGGGTTACGAGGTGTATGCCGCATGTGCCAACACGGGCGGATTCAGCCCTGAACAGCTCAAGAAGAACGAGGAGAATGCCTATAAGCTGGGAGCAAAGCAGTATGTTACGCTCGACGTGACGCAAGAATACTACGAGAAGTCGCTCAAGTACATGATTTTCGGCAATGTGCTGCGCAACAACTGCTACCCCATCTCAGTATCGTCAGAACGCATCTTCCAGGCCATCGCCATCGCACGCTATGCCAAGGAGATTGGTGCTGACGCCATTGCACACGGTTCTACTGGTGC
>DLDC01000068.1:8999-9351 GCA_002480935.1 Prevotella sp. UBA7782
GCAACGACCAGATACGCTTCGACATGACGTTTCAAGTGTTGGCACCGGGCATCGACATCATTACCCTCACCCGTGACAAGGAACTGTCGCGAAAAGAAGAGGTAGACTACCTCAACGATCACGGTTTCTTCGCCGACTTTACCAAGCTGAAATACAGCTACAACGTAGGCATCTGGGGCACAAGCATCTGCGGCGGCGAACTGCTCGACCCTACGCAAGGACTGCCCGAGAGTGCCTATCTGAAGCATGTCACGGCCAAGGAGCCCGAGGCTGAGTTGCGCATCACCTTCAAGCACGGCGAGATCGACGCTGTCAACGGCGAGCACTTCGACGATAAGGTGAAAGCCATTCA
>DLDC01000209.1:0-10918 GCA_002480935.1 Prevotella sp. UBA7782
CATGCCTCCGCAGAACGTGTCGGCATAAGACTCAGAGTCGCCGCATCCGAACAATGCCACGGTCTTGCCAGACAGGTCTGCCTGCTTCAGCACATCTATGCCGTCGTACCAGTCGTCTTGCGGTTCGCCGGCTCCCCAAGTAGATGTTCCGAGGATGAGATTGTCGTTCTCAGCCACTGTGTCGGTGGTGAAGTCGGCTACGTTTATCACTTCGGCTCCCAGTTTTGAGCCTATTTTATTAGCTATTTCCTCGCATGTGCCGGTTGTTGACCCATAAACTACGATTGTCTTCTTCATATCTTTGTTGCTTATTGTTTTAAATTCACGGTGCAAAGATACGACTAATATGGAGTGTATGCAATACCAAAAAATAATGATTTGTTGCTTTCAGCCCGACTTTTGTTTACATCCATCTGAACACAGACGACCCTTTCAGCCTCTCGTCGGCACTGTCTATCTGCAGCACATATACGCCCTTGGGCAGTCCGTTTAGCGACATTTCGCAGCTCTGCGTGTGCTCCGAGACCGTAGTTTGCCTCATGAGAAGTCCTGAAGTGGCGTATAATCTGAGCCTCACCGGCTCTGACAACTCCGTGAAGAAGTCTACCCGGAGCCGCTCACCGCTGATGTTGACGTTCGCTTTCGGCGCATGATGGCTGCTGATGGCTTGCAGTCCGGTGGCCTTTCGGCGCAGAACCTCCACCAATCCCGCGTAAACGTCTATCTCACCTTGCCCATACGTGTTGTTGGGATAGTCCAGACTGGGGTCGGGATGGCGGCATGTCTTGGCCAGGATGTCCTTGATGTCGGTTGGCGACAGGGTAGGGTCGGCCTCCAGCCAGAGGGCAATGGCTCCGGCTACTACGGGCGATGCCATGGATGTTCCGCTGTTGCTGTTCCACGCATACATCCGTCCGTTCAGGTAGAAATGCTCCACGTCGCTGTTAATGTCGTTGGCATTGGGGTGCTTGGCCTCATAGAATGAGCTGTAAGATGATATGACGATGGTGCCCGGAGCCACCACATCGGGCTTTGTCATCATGCTGTAGGTGGGCCCGGTAGACGAATATTGGCTGATGTAACCATCTGTTCCCTGGTTGAAGGTCATCACCTCGCCCTTATAGTTGAGCCATTGTGTGCGGTAAGCGTTGGAGCCTACGGCGATGGCAGCGTCGAGACAGGCCGGCGAGTTGATGTTGTGCGAGCTTTGCAAATAGTCCTTCTCGCCGTGCCGGGGGTTGTTCCACAGGTTGCGGCTGGTGTTGAAGCATTCCACTTCGGCCTCGCTGCCCCTCACCTCTACGGTGTAATAGCCTTGGCTCTTCACCTTTTCGGCATCGGCAAGGGTCAGGTCATAACATGTTTCGGCGGCGTTGTAGCATGAGGGATAGGCCTGAAGCGTGAGCAGCGCAGCCGATTGGTCCTTGCCCCTCAGCGTGTCAGTGAGCGTAGAGTCGCTGCACGCCAGCACGTCGGCCGTGCTGATAACCATTGAGTCGGCCATGCTGGCATCGTCCTTGTTGGTATGTATCACGATGTTGAACGGCTTGTCGGCCTTCAGCGTCATGCTTGCAGAGGCCTTAGAGTCATATAGATAAACCTCTTTTTGCGCCGTTCCCGCGGGTTTTAGCATATAGTTATAATACAGACCATTGTTGCCTGCCGAGGTCACGAAGATGTGTCCGGGTCCCGTGATGGCCTTCAGTGCCTTGCCGTAAAGTATGTCTTCGCCGTAGAAATCCATCGGGCTGCCCTCGCTGAAGTTGATGACGCATGGCTCGCCCATGCTGTCGGCCATGTCAAAGAGATACTTAAAGCCCAGCACGTCGGTCGCGCTGGTATATTTATAATAGTCGGCACTGTCTATCAGATTGATGTCGTCGCTTGTGGCGTTGCACACCAAGGCGATGTCACTCTCATAGGCCATGCCCCTATACTTGCTGTTGTATCCACTTCCTGCTGCTATCCCCGTGGTGTGGGTGCCGTGCGTCTGGTCGTCGCCGTCGCGCGGCCGGCCCAGTGCGAGCAGTGCCTCCTGCCCCCGATAGTCGCGTCCCACGTAGAGCGGCGAGCCCACCGTGTCGGCCGACAGCATGTCCCACAGAGCGTGTATGCGGTAATGTGACAGGTCGGGCGAGTAGAAATTGGGATGCGTAAGGTCGAAGCCTATGTCCTGAACGCCCACCATGACGCCTTTGCCCGTGTAGGCCTGCGGCAGATTGTCGCCTTGATAAACGGGCAAGGCGTGCACTTGCAGGGGAACCGAGTCCATGGTTGTGCGGCTCGGCTCGTTGGCTTCTATGCGTGTGATGGCCGGGCTGGCCGAGAGCGGAGCCAGCGCCGAGAGCGGAATGGCCACTATCCTTACGTCGCCCAACCTTGCCAGCGTGGCGCAATGTTGCGCCCTGAGCACGCCGTCGGCCTCGTTGCCGTGCGCCCCAACAAAGGCCGTCATCATTCGTTCTCTGCCCTTTGGCGTGCCGTTCAGCCCCTTTGCTCCTGCCGTTGTGCCCATTTCTTGCGCCTGCACGGCCGCACGGCGCACCCAAGCCGACATCTTGGCATACTGAGGTTGCTGAGCCGCGAGTTGCAAGAGCGCGAGAAGGCAGCTTGCGAGTATGAGTGTAAGTCTTTTCATAAGCCCATCTTATTTATGGGCAAAGTTACTAAAAAAATCGGTTTGCGCAAGTGTGCAACGCAAAAAGCCGCCTTCCTCCGGTAGAAGAAAGCGGCCTTTATAGCATAGTGTGATGTTTCTTATTACTTGTTCAGTCCACGGTTGTTGAGCGTAGTGTTCAGCAACAGGAGGTACTTGTGATACTGATCCTCGTCAAGCACAGAGTGCATATAGTTCAGATTCTTGTGAATAGCCTTCTTGAATGCAGCCTGGCGGGCGTCCTTGTCAGCCTCTGCAACGTTCTGCATGTCTGTGCTGAAGCTCTTGGCGATGTCTTCTACGGCATCCATCTGATAGATGTCGAGGCCCAGAGCGTTGCCCAGCTTGTTTACATTGATATTCATTGCATAAGCATTTACATTCTCTGTGGCATTGTTGTTATCCCCTTCTGCAAAAGCCATTGTCATTGTGAGCATGGCTACTACTGTCAATACAATCTTCTTCATAACTTTTTCCTTTCTTTTTTCGTTTAACATCTCAGGCTCGCTTGAGCCGTTGTCTTAACTGTTATTATCCTTAATACATGTGCAAAGGTAGGGGCTTTTGATGGAAGAACCAAATAATTTATTATTTTGTGTGCGATAACAGCTATATTATTTGACTTACATCAAAGCACTAACTATTAAATTATAAGATTTTCACAAATGGTTATCACATTCTGTGCATAATGTCTTGTCTGCCTCACGCCGCGGCTGATGCTTGGCAAGGCAAGGGACATAGCAGGCTGAAAGGCACGGTGAAACGGGATGGGAGGAAGGGTTAATCATTTCATTATCATGACTTTAAGTGTTGCGCGTCGTACCGTCGCATAGTCAGTTCCCGACGATCGTTTTTCAAAATAGGCCTTTTCGCCATGCAAAAATGCCTATTTCGGCCATCAAAAGTGCCTATTTCGCAACGCAAAAAGGCCTGTTTCAGAAAAGCGGATGGTGGGTGTGACTTGACCGGATAGGCATCCGGGGCACACGACGGATGCTCTGAGGCTGGGCGAAAGGGGGATGAAAGAAGGTGGCTGATAGAAAAAATAAGGTGCAACTCTTGCTGCTTTCGGAAATAATATATACTTTCGCAGACAGATATAACATACGAACCAGACAATATGGAATATTACATTAACATAGGAAACGAGAAACGCGGCCCTTACAGCCTGAACGAATTGGAGAGCCGTAACATTACGGCCGAGACGCTTGTCATGCCTGCCGACGGCGCCACATGGACGCCCGCATGGCAGATAGAAGAGCTCAGGCCGCTCATCAAGCGCAGCGAGGGTAGGGCAGAATCGCCTGGCAGCTCCGCGCAAGAAGCTCGTCAGGAAGGCGGAGAAGCACATGGCAGCTATGAGCAGCAAGGAGCTCAGATGGCAGAAGGCGAGCAGATTGTTGATGCTGAGCCCATCATCAACGGTCGTCCGCGTCCCATCTATGAGCAACCCGAGCAGCGGTCGTCATCGCATTGGGGCTGTCTGGTGGGCTTTATCGTGAGTTTGTTGCTCGTCATAGGACTGCTTGCCCTGACTTGTCCTACGGAGCAAGACCATCGCAACGCCCTGACCAATGTCATAACAGATGCCATAACCGATGAGGTACCGTCTGATTCGGCTGCTGATAACGACATCTTCACCAAGGCCATGGGCATGTTGGGCGATGCCTTCACCAGGCAAGTGGTGCAGAAGGCAGTAGACAATATGGTGCATGTAGACAACTTCACGGTGGTGTCTATAGGTCGCGTGCGTTATAACCACAAGCGGCAGATAGTGTCGGTGGGACTGTTGAACCATGTGTTTACGGTAAACAAAGAAGACCTGAAGCAGGCGGCTGAGAAGAACTTAAAGAGTAATGTGGAAGCGCAAATACGTGAAAAGGTGGTCAACCCCTTCACCAACGCGTTGCAACAACTCATGAAGAGCGCGCTGTCTGACCCCTTCGGGCTGGGCAACGACGACGATCCTTCGTCGCCAGACGAGGATGAGGTAGACACTACAGAGGCGCTTTAAGGTGGCTGCTCACAGCACCAGGCGCATCACCAAGGGCAGATGGTCGCTGAAGCCATCATTAAAACGCATACCATTATAATAGCGGCGGGGTTTCACTCCGCCGTATTTCGTGTCGGGTTCAAGCAAGAAAGGCTCGTCGTGAATAAGGCATTCTTGCACTTTGCTGCGCAGGGCTGGGCTCACAAGCACATGGTCTATGCTGCTCCACTGCCCTCTGTATCGGTATGTGCCGCGCGCTCCGTGGCTCCCTTTCGCGTTTTGGCACACGGCCGTCATGCCGTGGGCAGACAACATTTGCAGCGATTCGCTCTGCTCGTCGTCGTTGAAATCGCCCATGCACACGATGGCGGCGTGGGGCTGAAGAGCCAAAATGGAGTCTGTGGCGTGCAGCAAACAGCCCATCACCTGGGCTCTGAAGGGGCGCGAGTGACGCTCGCCGCCCAGCTTGCTGGGGGCATGAAGCACAAAGACGTGCAGGGTGTCGCCCGACAGCACCTCGCCTTTGGCATAGAGAATGTCGCGCGTGGGGCGCATATCCTTTATAAGAGGAACGCGCAAGGAACGGCATGAGATCAGCCTGAAGGCAAACGGTGAGTAGAGCAAGGCCACGTCGATGCCCCGCTCATCGGGCGAGTGGGTCATCACATATTCGTAGCGTGCCTGACGCAGAAGCGAGCGTTGGGTGAGGTCGCGCAGCACAGTGTCGTTCTCAACCTCGCACAATCCTATCACATCGGGCATAGCCCCGTTGGGCAGACAGAGGCTTGCCGAGGCTATTTCCTGGCCTATCCGGTTGACCTTCTGCCAGTATTTGGTGCGGTTCCAGTGCCTTGGCGCGTCGGGAAGAAATTCATAGTCGTTCTTCATACTGTCGTGCTGGCAGTCGAACATGTTCTCGGTGTTCAGCTCCATAAAGCCCAATACTGTGCCGGCCTGCTGGCTCTTGGCGCAACAGGCTGACAGAAAGAAGAAGAGAAAAAGAATTTTTCGCAACATCATCGGCACTTGTCTTGAGGCACAGAGGCTACAGCTTGCGGCTGTCTATCTCTATATCGTCTTTCACATTGCGCCTTATCTTGGTGAGATAAGCCTTCATGGCGGCACTGTCCTTGCGGTCTATGATGTCGAGCAACTCATGCAGCTCCTTGCCAATATGTGCCACTTGGTCGTGCGTATAAGGGTTGAAGAGTATCTCTTGCAGCAGGTAATCGTCTTCGTTGAGCACTCCCCGCGTGATTTGCATGTGCCGTTTAAAGGTTGTTCCGGGTGCGTCCTGATGCTTCATCACGGCCGCGAAGACAAACGTAGAGACAAAAGGAATGCTCAAAGAGTAGGCCACCGTGCGGTCGTGCTCGTCAAAAGAATATTCGTATATGTTGAGTCCCAGTCCCCTATAGAGCTCCTTGAAGAAGATGCGCCCCATGTAGTCGCCCTCTGTAATGATGATGGCGTTCTCCTCACTCAGCTGGTTGAGGTTGGCAAAAGTGGGTCCGAACATGGGGTGGGTAGATACGAATGGATGGCCGCATTGCGCATACCACTGTGCCAGGTCGGTCTTCACGGAGCTGATGTCCGACAATATGCAGCTCTCAGGCAGGTAGGGCAGTATCTCCTCAAAGGCCTGGATGGTGAACTTAACGGTTACGGCGTTGATGACCAATTCGGGTTCGAAAGCCTTCACCTCCTCCATTTGGGTGAACCGCTGGCAGTTGTAGGTGAATCGCATACGCATGGGGTCCTTCTCAATGACGGCCACCTCATGGTCAAAGGAGAGCAAGTCTATGAAGAAGGAGCCCATCTTTCCGGCTCCCATGATAAGAATTTTCATGTCTCAGCATTATTTTTGGTTGATGATGTCTAGTTGCTGTCGCACACTCTCCTGGTGTATCTCCTCGAAGATATGTGCCACACTCTCCGGGCTAAGTCCTATCAGGCTGCCCTGCGCGCCTCGCTTTTCAAGTATCTCTTTATATCGGCTGGCCTGCAAAACGGTCATGTTGTGCTCCTTCTTATACGTGCCTATCTCACGGCAGATGCGCATACGCTTGGCCAGAAGTTCCATCATCTGGTTGTCTATCTCGTCTATCTGCGAGCGCAAGGTGCGTATGCCCTCTGTGGTGGTGTGCTCGTCTCTGATCACCAAGAGCGACAGAATATAGTCGAGCACGTCGGGTGTAACCTGCTGTGAGGCATCACTCCATGCGTTGTCTGGGTCGCAGTGGCTCTCTACTATCAGTCCGTCGAAGCCCAGGTCCATGGCTTGCTGGCACAGCGGAGCGATGAGGTCGCGGCGTCCGCCGATGTGGCTGGGGTCGCAAATGATGGGCAGGTTGGGTATGCGGCGGTGCAGCTCGATGGGCAGTTGCCACATAGGCATGTTGCGGTATATCTTCTTCTCCACGCTTGAGAAGCCGCGGTGAATGGCGGCCAGACGCTTCACGCCGGCCTGATTGAGCCGTTCCATGGCCCCAATCCACAGCTCCAAATCAGGGTTGACGGGGTTTTTCACGAACACAGGAATGTCTACTCCCTTCAGACTATCGGCCAAATCTTGCATGGCAAAGGGGTTTGCGCTGGTGCGGGCACCTATCCACAGGATGTCGATACCATACTTCAGGCACAGCTCAACATGCTCAGGCTTGGCCACTTCTGTGGCAACCAGCATGTGCGTCTCGTCCTTTACGCGCTTGAGCCAGGGCAGTGCCTCCTCGCCTTTACCCTCGAATCCGCCCGGTTTGGTACGGGGTTTCCACACGCCGGCCCTGAAGTTATGGCAGCCTTTTGAGGCCAGTTGCAGCGCCGTATTCATTACTTGTTCCTCGGTTTCGGCCGAGCAGGGACCTGCGATGACGAAGGGACGCTCGCTGTCGCTCGGCAAGTTAAGGGGTTCTAAATCCAGTTCCATATCGTTATATCTTTATCGTTATTACTCTTTAGTGTGATGATTGTCACCATTTCAGACTCTTTATTCTCTCCAAAGCCTCCTTTAGTTTCTCGTCTTTGGCACATAATGAGATGCGCACATAGCGCCTGCCGTTGCTGCCGAAGATAAATCCGGGGGTGATAAACACGCGGGCCTCGTGCAGCACACGCTCGGTTAGCTGCTCTGCGTCGGTGTATTTCTCTGGTATTCGGCCCCATAAGAACATGCCCACCTGGTGGGTGTCGAAGGTGCAGCCCAGCGCCTGCATGATGTCTTCTGCCACCACCCGGCGCCGCTTATAGGTGTTCACGTTATATTCTTTGTGCCATTCGGGTGTGTTGGTGTTATATGCCTCGGCCGCGGCCAGCTGTATTCCCTTGAATGTTCCGCTGTCTATGTTGCTCTTAATCTTCAGTATCCACGAGATGAAGGTGGCGTTGCTGGCGCACAAGCCCACCCTCCATCCGGGCATGTTGAAGCTCTTCGACATGGAGTTGAGCTCTATGCAGCAGTCTTTGGCACCGTCTATCTGAAGCAGAGAGAGCGGGTGCTCGTTCAGAATGAGTGAATAAGGATTGTCGTTAACCACCACTATGCCGTGGTCTTGAGCAAATCGCACGAGTCTCTCATAGGTGCTTTTGCGTGCGTCGCCGCCCGTTGGCATGTTGGGATAGTTGGTCCATAGCAGCTTCACCTTGCTCAAATCCATGTGCTCAAGCTCGTCGAAGTCGGGCTGCCAACCGTTATCCTCGCGCAGATTATAATATCTCACGTCGGCTCCCAATATTGTAGAGAGCGATGTGTAAGTGGGATAACCAGGGTTGGGAACGAGCACCTGCTCGCCCGGATTGACGAAGGCCAGCGTGACATGCAGTATACCTTCCTTGCTGCCTATGAGGGGTTGAATCTCGCATTGCGGGTCTAGCGTCACCCCATACCATCGCTGATAGAAGTCGGCCATGGCTTTTCTCAGTTCCGGTATGCCTATGGTGGGCTGATAACCATGAGCGTCGGCCCTTCTGGCTGTGTCGCACAGCGTGTCGATAGTCTGCTTGGAAGGGGGCATATCTGGCGACCCTATGGCCAGGGAAATGATGTCTTGCCCTGCCGCGTTGAGCCCGGCCACCTCCTTGAGCTTGCGAGAGAAGTAATACTCCTGCACCTTGTTCAGTCTGCTTGCTGGTTGTATCATGAGCTATAATCTTTATGTTGACGGGCTTTCAGGCTTGGCAAGCGCTGTATTCGCCCAATATTTTCAGTTCTCTGGTAAGGGGTCTGATGGCCTCGATGGCCTGTCTGTAGCGTGTGGTGTTGCTATACGTGACGTCCACATAGAACAGATACTCCCACTCTCTGCCTATGATGGGCAGCGATTGTATCTTTGTCAGGTTGACATGATAGAACGAAAGGATGGTGAGCACTTTGCTCAATGAGCCCTCCTCATGGGGCAGTGAGAATACCAGACTGGCCTTGTCGGCCTTTTGCCGGCTCGTTATCTGCTCAGCCTTCTGCCTGTTGGCCACTATCAAGAAGCGGGTGTAGTTGTGCTTGTTGTCCTCTATCGAGTCTTCGAGCACCTTCAGCCCGTAGCGCCGGGCGGCCGCCGAGCTGCATATAGCGGCCCATCCGTGACAGTTGTTGCTGGCGATATGGGCAGCCGCGCCCGCCGTGTCTTCGGCCTCAACGGCCTTGAGCGTGGGGTGTTGAGCCAGAAAGTTGCGGCATTGCATCAGGGCCACGGGGTGCGAGTGCACCTCATGTATGGTCTGCCAGTCATCTTCCGGCAGGCAGCAGATGCAGTGCCTGATGTGCAATTTGTGCTCTCCCACAACCACAGTGCCCGAACATCTGAGCAAATCATAGTTGTGCAGCAGACTGCCCGCAATGGTATTCTCTATTGCCACCACGCCCATCACGCTGCTGTCTTGCCTCATGCTGGCGAAGAGATCATCGAATGTGGCGCAGCAAATAAGCTCTATGTCCTGCGCCTTGAAATATTCATGGGCGGCTATGTCGTGGAAACAGCCCTCCACACCTTGTATTGCTATTCGTGTCATCTAACCTTATATATACTGTAAAGCCCCGCTTGTCACTTTCGTGAAGCGGGGCTTACAACTTTAAATTCACCATGTTAAATTATAGTACACATCTTCCCGCTTCACAATATTTTGCAAAGTAAAAGTAATAATACTCAAAAGATGCGAACCAACTATTCATATTCTATTCTGTTTTATGCTGCAAATTTATAACTAATATTTGAATTGAGCAAACATTTGTGCGTTTTTCTGACTAAAATAATGATATTTCTTAATTAGCCATGCCCTCTTGTTTGCATTTTCGCAACATGCGTCTGCCAACCTCTACTCAGTGCCTTTGGCTGAGAACTTGCCGTTCACGCCTTCTGTTTCCTTGGGGTTCAGCTCTACCACTTTGGCTGCATCGGCGGCCGCGCCGTCCTTATCGCCGGTGGCCAGCCGCAGGGCGCCGCGCTCACGATAGGCCTCCAGGCAGAACGGATTGCCCTGAATGGCGCGGTCATAGCACTCTAAGGCCTCCTTGTCGTGTCCCTGCGCATGTTCTACCTGCGCCTCAAAGAGCAGCACATCCTCGTTGTCGGGAGCCTTGCCGGCCAGCCAGGCCGCGTCGTCAGCCGCACCTTTCACGTCGCCCATGGCCAGAAGGGTCTTTCCTCTCAGCAGGTAGGCGTCGGCATAGTCGGCATCCAGACTGATGGCTCGTGTGGCCAGTGCCACGGCATTCACGTCGTCGCCTTGTCCTCGCGACGCTCTGGCGTATAGATAGCTCACCTCTGGCACGCTCTTATCTATAAGAAGCGCCTTTTCGCAGGCATCTCCCATGGCGCCATAATCCTCCATCATGAACGCCACACGGGCCATGCGGATGAGCACTTCCTGATTTTCAGGGTGCGCCTCTGCCAGTTTGCGCAGTTCTTCGAAGGCTTCAGGCAGGTAGCCCTGGCGTATGAGGGCCTCCGACAGCCCGTCGTGTATCTCCATGTCGTCGCGAATCTCCAGCGCATGGCGAAAGCATTTAATGGCATATTCGGCCTCACCGGCGTGCAGGGCCCGCATGCCGTCGTCTTTAAGGATATCGAAGTTGCGGGCATCGTCAGCCTTTTTCTTCTCTACGGGGTCCTCTTCTTTTGCCCCAAACAATTTCTGAAAGAAGTTCATCTTATAATATATAATGTGTAAGCTTATTCGTTTGATTTCTTAACAAGCACCTGATAGTCGGCCATGGGGATGATGTCCGTGCGCATCCACGACGGCCATTTGTCGGCCACTCGCCCCCAGTTCTTGCCCAA
>DLDC01000209.1:10952-12818 GCA_002480935.1 Prevotella sp. UBA7782
TCTCTGAAACTCAAACTTGGCGTTGATATATCCGTCGTTGCCATCCTTGGCTATGATGAAGCAGTACATGGTCTGCAAGTAGCCCACTATCTGCTCGTTCTTCACCACGTCTTGGCTGAGCCATCCCTGCTGCGGCAGCACACATGTCTGCACGATGGCGTTGGGATATTTGGCCATGAAGCGGCTGCGGCAAACCGTTTGCAGTCCTTGTGCCTCGCTCCCTCTGTACAAGTTGGTGTCATACAGAGGCATATAATAGGTGTCGCCCACCCTGACATCGTCTCTGTCGTGCCTGTCAATGCCCAGCGTGCGCCCTATTTTCTGCCCGGCACGCTTAAAAGTGTTGCCGGCCTGCTTGAAGATGTTGGGGCGCTTGGTTGATTTGATAGGCGTGTCGGCCCCTGTCTTTGCGCTCTGTGCCAGCATGGGCAGGGCCAGGAGCAGGAGCGTCAGCAAGATGTTTATTCTCTTCTTCATATCTTTTCTCCTTGTGATTTTGATTTACAAAGATAAGGAAATAGATGCAAAAAATTTGCTTTTATTGAAATTTTAAGATAACTTTGCACGTATATAACAAACCTAAACCTCATGGGCGGCACGGCAACATGCGCCCGGCAGAAACGTCTGAAGCAAACTATAAAGATATGATGAGACACCTTATTTGTATATATGCCTTCGTGGCGGCACTCTTATGCCTGCCCGCTCAGGCCCGGCAGCTCACGCTTTCGGGGCTCGACACAGCCCGGTTTATAACCACGGTAGACGGTAAGTCAACCGCCCTCTACGTGCTGACCAACAGCCAGGGCGCTGAGGCTTGCGTGACCAACTATGGTGCCAGGCTGGTGTCGCTCATGGAACCGAACTGGAACGGACGGATGGAAGACGTGGTGCTGGGTTATGACAATATAGCCGACTATGTGTCGCGCGGGCAGAACTTCGGCGCTACGGTGGGCAGATACATAGGACGAATAAAAGGTCCGGCCTTCACCTTAGACGGTGTGACCCACCATTTGCAAGACAGCGGAAAAGGTTCTATCTCGCACGGAGGCAAGCCCGGCTTTGCCAATCGCGTGTGGAGCGTGGTGAGCCACGATGCGCAGAGTATCACCCTGCAGTATGTTTCGCCCGACGGCGAGAACGGATTCCCCGGTGAGCTCACCGTAACGCTCACCTATGCGCTGCGCGAAGACAATGCGCTGTGCATAGACTTCCGGGCCACTACCACCAGGCCCACCGTGCTGAACCTGAGCAATCACTCCTTCTTTAATATCTCCGGTAATCCCGAGCACGACATTCTGGGCGAGAGCCTGTGGGTAGACAGTCGCAAGATAGCCCGCTATGATGCCCGCAAGAACGTAGACGGCACGCTGATGAAAGTGGCAGGCACGCCCTTCGACTTCAGAAAATTGCGCCCTATAGGCGCACGTATAGACGAGCCAGACAGCCAGCTGAAGGTTACCGGAGGCTACGACCACTGCTTTGTGTTGCGCCATGCGGGCAACATCAATAAGCCCGCTGTCATGCTCTTCGACGCCGTTAGCGGGCGTATGCTCACCGTGTACACCACCGAACCCGCCGTGCAGGTGTATACAGCCAACGGATTGAAAGGCACGGAGACGGGCAAGGGAGGCATCAGATATGCCCGGCGCACGGCCGTTTGTCTGGAAACCATGCACCTGCCCGACTCGCCTAACCACCCCGACTTTCCCTCCACAGTGCTTCGTCCCGGCCAGACCTTCCACTCAGCCACCGTGTTTCGCTTCACCACCGTGCCGCCCCTGCTCAACAAGCGCCACTAAGCATCATGCCGACAGCATAGAGGCTGACGTGCAGGCATAGTCATGCTGACTTATAACAGATTTACTT
>DLDC01000167.1 GCA_002480935.1 Prevotella sp. UBA7782
TTTTAGCGGACAGCAATATTTCTTTATGCATCCGCTTACGGCACAGCCCGCGTCGCTGCCCGAAATAGGCATTCTGACGCGGTCAAAAGGCCGTTCTTATCCGCTCGTTGAGGCTCTTTCTAAGGCTCGTCAGCATCATCTGTCGGGTTGCCCTGTTCCTTCACGCCGGGCAGCTGCTTGCGAAAGGCTAGGGGAGTGATGCCCACCGACTGCTGGAAGAGCTTATAAAAGGTGGAGGATGAGGTGAAGCCGAGGTCGCTCCACAGCTGTTTGAGGGGCAGGTTGATGAGACTGGCGTCGGATAGCAGTTCGATGGCCTCGTTGATGCGATAGTTGTTGACAAACTGCTGATAGCTCATTCCGCTCTTGGTATGTATCACTGTTGAGAGGTAGGTGCGGTTGGTGCCGAGCATCTTGGCCAGTTTGTCGCGTGTCAGTTTAGGTTCGTGATAGGGCTTCTCGGTCTCCATGACGCGGCACACCCGGTTGTATAGCTCTTGCATTCGGGCATCGTCATCGAGCAGCAGGCCTGATGTGCGGTCGGCAGAGCTGTCGGTGGGCTCGGCGGCTGTCTTGCCTTGCCCCGCTTGTGGCGCATCATCAGCCACGGGCGATGCCCCTTGCCCGGCTGCCGAAGTGCGTCTCAGGCTTTCCAGTTGCCGTTCCATCATTGCCATCTGTTGTTTGGTTGCCTTCTGCTTCTCCACGGCCCTGACGTTCTGTTCCACGATGCTTTTTATCATTCTGTTTCGGCTTCTCAACGTCTTGGCTATGATGATGAGCATCACCAGCAGCACGGCGGCCAGCGCTCCCACGGCCTCTAGCATCCTGCGCTGGTCGGTTATCTTCTGCATTCTCCTCTTGGCCAGCTGCTCCTTGTGCTCGATGGAGTCTTGCATGTTGCGTTCGCGCATGAGTCTCTGCATGTTGATGCTGCTCAGCGTGTCCATGCCTCGGTTGGCCTCTTGCAGGTATTGTATGGCTCCGGCGCTGTTGCCTAGTCGGATATAGTTGTTGGCTATGAGCTTGTAGCAGTCTATCACTCGGTTAGACAACTCGTGCTCGTTGGCCTGCCTTGCAGCCGTGAGCGCGTTTTTGTTAGATTCAGCGAACCTTCCCGCCTTGTTATCCACCACGGCCAGTTGCAGGTAGGCATCGGGCAGCAGATGCGTTTGGTGCCACTGCCGGGCGAGCTTCACGGCCTGCTGAGCCCATCGTCGGGCAGAGCCCAGGTGTCCCAGTCCGGTTTCGGTCTCTGAATAGAGCACGTAAACCGACGCCACGTCGTCGTAAGGGTTTTGCCTGTAGAGCTGCAGCGCCTTGCGCAGATAGTCTTGCGCGAGCGTGTACTGGGCGTTGAGCTTATAATAAAGTGCCAGGTAATAGGCTCCCATATAAGTATGCTCGAAGTCGTCGTGCCGCTTGCCATACTGATAGATGGCCTTGGCATAGCCCAGGAGCGTCTTGTCGTTGGGCGACTTAGAGAGGGTGAGCAGGTTGCCGTACACCCTTATCTTGAGGCTCTCGTAGCGCGAGGCGTTTGCCAGGGCGAGGCTTTTGAAGAAGAAGCGCTGCGCCAGATAGCTGTTGTTGTGATACATAGCCTGATAGATGCCCCTGATGTTCATGACCAGCGCCCCCACCGAGTCGTTGCTAGCCTGCCTGGACAGGGCCCATGCACGGTCCATCTGTGGCACCGCCTCGCGCCCCCTGCCGGTGAAGACGAGGGCCGTGGCACGATAGTAAGAGGCATAGGCCTGCATACGGTCGTCGTGACGGTTGCCCAACAGGCGCAGAAAGCACAGCGAGAGCGTGTCGAGCCTCTGATAAGCAGAGAGGCTGCGTGCCTTTTCGCACTGCTGCCATAGGGCCGTGAGGCGATGGTCTTGGGCGTTGCCACGGGCTTGCAGGACCGAAAAGGCGATGAAACCGGCAAAAAAGAATAATCTAAGAGCGGTCAAGCTATATGGTTTTATTCGTTACGTTTTGATTGCAAATTTAGTAATTTTAGGACAAAGAACAAAGAAAAAGGTCGAAATAGCCTGCATTTTTGTCTATATTCGGCAAATTGTCGCTCGTGGAAAACAAGAATTTGCGCCCGTGAAGGCTTTTTTCTAACTTTACCAGCGTAAACAGAACACCGCCCTGATAAGCGTGGATGTTTGAACCCTAACTTAGCTCTTATGAAACAAATTCTACTTGCACTGTTGCTTAGCCTGCTCGCCCCGTCCTTGTGGGCCGGCACCCTCACCGAAGGTTTTGAGAACGTAGCCATCACAGATGCCGATGGCCAGCCCCTGACGAGCAAATGGTCGCCCGGCGCAGGACTGTCTAACGGATGGAAAGTCATCGGCGGCAGCATCTATTCGAGCGACAGTTACGGCGACTACGGACTATGGTCTACGGCCCACACGGGCGAGAAATCGCTCGTGGCCAACTATGGCAGCAAGAACAATGCCTTTGTCGTTGTTCCCACAAAGCTGATGGGCGAACTGAAATTTTGGGCCCGCAAAACGTCGTCGTCGTCAAAATATACAGGCACTGTCAATATATATGAGGTGGAAGAGGCCGAAGGCAGCTACACCGTGAAGAGCACCCTCAGCACCTTTACGCTCACCACGACATGGAAGGAATACTCCCTCGACCTTGGCGTTGAGGGCAGGCTGGTGGCCATCAACATGGTGCGCAGCGCCATGGACGACGTGGAATATACCCCCTACGAGGCGGCTACCGAGCCCATTATGGAGGCTCGCGTGAACGGAAAGGCGATGAAGAATTACGTGTGCGACTTCGGATTGCTGGCGCAAGACAGCACGGCAACCTTCTCATTGGCCAACGTGGGAGCCGGCGTGTTGCAGGCTACGCTCACCGCACCCGATGGCTTCAGCGTGTCGCCCGCCTCGCTCAGCGTCACTGCCGGGCAGGAAGAGCCTTTCAGCATAACGATGAGCGCCGCTGATGCGGGGTATAAGCAGGGCGAGGTGGCCCTGGTGGCCCAAGGCCAGGACAGTGTGAAGATAGGCGTGAAGGGCCTGGCGCGCGATCCCGACAAGGTGTATCTAGACTTTGACGCGCTGCCCCAGGGATGGACGCTCAACGAATATGGCCTGGTGAAAGACAGTGTTTTGCAGGCACTTACGTGGAACGATGCCGAGCTTACATCGCCCGTGCTGGAGAGCGCAGAGGGCGAAGTGCTCTTCTTCAGGTGCTCGGCGGCGTCAGAGGCCAGCTATCAGAAGCCCATGGCCAAGGTGGCTTACTCTGAAGATGGCGAGACATGGACCGAGATAGGCGGCAATCTGGCCGAGAATGTTATATATAATAGGTGGCAGAACATATATGTGCAGAACATCCCGGCCACGGCAACGCAACTGCGGCTCACCCTGCGCTATGTGTTGGTAGACGATCTCTACGGCTTCGCGCTGCCCAAGAAGGCCATCATGAAGGTGGAGGCTGCCGACTACGACTTCGGTATGACCGACCGTGACTCTACCTGCCACTTCACCGTTACCAACGTGGGCACCCGTCTGCTGACGGGATTGAAGGCTCTGGCGTCTGACGATAACTTCATCGTGACGGTGCCCGACACCCTTCAGCCGGGCCAGACGGCTCAGCTGGCGCTCACGCTCAAGGCCCTCAATCAGGGTATGCGCCGTTCGGTTATCACCGTGACAGCCGATGAGCAAGACACCGTTACCTTTCAGGCTATGGGATATGTGGCCGACACCACGGCCGTTTGGCTGTCGCTCAAGGACGGCTGTCTGCCGCCGGGATGGAGCAACAAGGGGTGGACCTTGGACCGGGGCATGGCCTACGCGGGCTATGGCGGCTCGCATGACGTGAGCATCCAGTCGCCCCAACTGTATATTGCCGACGGCGACTCGCTCGTGATACGAGCCAGGGGCGAATATCCTTCTAGTTGGATAAGCCTGATGTGGTCGGTTGATGACGGCGAGACATGGAAGGCAGTGAAGGAGTTCAGCACCGAACTGAGCGACACCCTGCGCACGCTCACCGTCACCTCACTGCCCAAGGGCGCGGGAAGGCTTCGCATAGACGGCAGTTACGCTTACCTGGCCGGACTGAACGGCACGCACATAGCAGCCGCTCAGATGGAGGTGATGCTCGCCGACTCGGTTCTGAAGGAGCGTTATACAGACCATTTCGGAGCGATGTTCAGCCCCGTGAGCCATACTTACACCCTTCATAACTCGGGCACCGGAACGCTGAAGGGCGCTATCAGCATGAGCAATAACGGCTTCTTCACATTGTCAGCCGACTCGTTTGCGCTCGCTCCCGACAGCATGATGAGCCTAATCGTTACTCCGGTGTTTGGCGACAGCTATGGCATCATGACATCTGACATGAGCTTTGAGCCTGCCGACACCACGCTGCAGCAGCTCACCGTGACGCTTGTGGCCGAGACACGCGACTCTACGCTGTGGCACGAGGAGTTTGAAAAGGGTCTGCCTGACACGTGGACAAACAAGGGCTGGACCATCAACACGCCTGATTATGGCAACGGCACGCAGATGGCAACGGTGGGACAAGAGGCTGACAATGCTCTCATCACGCCGCGACTCAAGGCAAAAGCCGGCGAAGTGCTCGTACTCGACTTCATTTCGAACGCCGAGGACGCATCGCTCAGCGTGGATTATTCGGCCGACGAAAAGACTACGTGGACCCACGACGAGACGCTGCAGCCGCATCTGTCTGCGACGAAAGGCAGATATACCTTCACGGCTCCGGCCGACGGACTCTATTTCCTGAGATTCAAAGGCTATAACTGTGCGCTCGATAACTTCTATGGCTTCGCCTACGAACCCAACGCTCCCGTGCCCAACGGCATCAGCAACATGGCAGCCGGAAGGCAGCACGGTCAGTACTTATACGACCTCTCGGGCAGACGGGTGAACGCCAATACGGCTCGGCCGGGCATATATATACAAGGTGGAAAGAAAATAGTGAAAAGATAAAAACATCGCAAAAAAGAACAAACAACTTTATTAGATACAATAAAACGATAAGAACATGAGAACGTTAACATCATTCTTTATGGGAGCTGCCCTACTCTGCTCCGCCGCAACAGCGCAGGCACAGTCACTTGAATTCAGAGGCGTAAAGGCCAACGCAAGATATGACGACGGTGAAACGACACACAACGAATACCTGGGATGGGACGAGGAAACCGGAAAAGGAATCTTTAAAGTAGACCAGGGTCTGTGGAAGCTAACCGTAACGGCCGATACCATAACATCTGATGTGGTGTACGGCGAGAACCTGATGTACGCCAACTCGGGCGCGGTGTACGTGAACGACACCATCGTGACGGTGTATTCGCGCGAAAGCGAAGAGGATGCCACGAAGATGGAATTCAAGGTGAGATGGTGGAA
>DLDC01000177.1:0-148 GCA_002480935.1 Prevotella sp. UBA7782
CATTCCAGTTTATCTCATCCATTAGGGTGCGACGAACTGAAGCATTTGTGTGCTCTACCAAATATGAATGCGTACGAAAGAAAGCCTCCATCTGCGTTTGTTTTATCTTTGGTGCAAAGATACTATTTATTTCTATTATTTGCAAACT
>DLDC01000177.1:167-8260 GCA_002480935.1 Prevotella sp. UBA7782
GTATAAAGATTTATAAAGTGAAGTTACATGTTTTTAATCCAGAGCACGACATGGCTTTGGCATTTAATGGTAAGTATTTTACGGCGCCTCATGCCGGCAGGCAGCTGCGCTCAGACTGTGATTTTTTACCTGTGATATGGGCACATGAGGGCGATGCGGTGTTAGTTGATGACATAGAATCTGCCAAGGCTCATCTTCGTCGTTTAGGCATAGACAGCTCAAAATACGAGCTTGTCACGAAGCAATTGCCAAGAAGACTGAATAAGATTAAATCCATTGAGCCGTGGGGGTGGGACGAGGCCATAGCATTCAATTTGGGCAGATTAGGCGTTTCCGCCGATCTCTTGCCCAGCCATACGCAGATAGCCTCATGGCGTGAGCTGAGCAGTCGGCGTTTCGCAGCGTTGGCTTTACATGATGTTTGCGAGCGTCTTCAGTCTCGGCACTGTGCTGTGGTGGGGTCTGCGACCTATGTTACGCAGGCTGAAGATATAAAAGAGATGCTTCACTCACAACCCAAGAGCGTCATCAAGGCACCATGGAGCTCATCAGGTAGAGGCATTCGCTATGTTCAAGACCAGCTCGATCCGTCTATAGAGCGATGGGCTGAGAACGTCATATCTCAACAAGGGGGCATTATGATAGAGCCCTATTATAATAAGGTGAAAGATTTCGGAATGGAATTTACGGTGCGCAACGGTCAGATAACATACAATGGTCTGTCCATTTTCAGCACTGTTCACGGTGCATATACGGGTAATGTAATTGCCAATGAAGCCTACAAGCAAGAGGCACTGTCTATTTATCTCTCGCCTGATGTATTAAAAGAGGTGCGCAATGTCATTAAAGAAGTACTCGAACCAAGTTTGTCTAACTATAATGGATGCTTTGGAGTAGATATGATGATTGTACGTGATAATAACGAAAACCTATTACTTCATCCGATGGTTGAGATCAATTTGCGACGCACCATGGGCCATGTGGCGCTGGCCTTATCCGAGCGCAAGCCTTCCACCCATGCCATCATGCGCATCGTTTATGAGGGAACGCGTTATCATTTGCGCCTTTTAAGGATGTGAAATAGGCACTTTTGCATGTCAAAAACATATAAATGCAGTGCCTAAAAGGGCTTTTTTGCTATGAAATTTGCCAATATCATGTATATTGCTTATTTTTGCAAGGTCTTTGACTCTACCATATCACATCATCAACAGACAGATAATAATAACTAATATTAAAGCAAATCTTAACATGAAAAGGAAATCAGCGATTATTTCATTGCTTCTCCTGTCATCCGTTCTCACTCCTTTGAACGCGCAGAACTACGTGTCTCAGGTTTGGAACCCCGACAACGGTAATGGCACGTACACCAATCCTGTTATCAATGCGGATTATAGTGACCCCGACGTCATTGCTGTTGGAGATGACTATTACCTCACGGCAAGCTCGTTTCAGTGTATGCCGGGCTTACCCATTCTTCACTCCAAAGACTTGGTTAATTGGGAGATTATAGGTCATGCACTTACAAAGCCTTACTTCTCACAGAATGTTCCCAGCCATGGCAACGGTGTCTGGGCCCCCTGTATGCGCTATCACAATGGTGAGTTCTACATCTACTGGGGCGACCCCGACCGTGGCGTTTATATGGTGAAGACAAAGAATCCGGCGGGCGAATGGGAAAAGCCGGTTCGTGTAATTAAGGGGAAAGGCATGATAGACACCAGTCCCTTATGGGATGATGACGGCAGATGCTATCTTGTCAATGGCTGGGCTAACAGCCGCGCCCACTTTGCTTCGGTGCTCACAGTGCGTGAGTTGAATGCCGAAGGCACAGCTGCCATCAGCGATCCCGTTATTGTCTTCGACGGAAATGGCACAGAAAACCGCACATGCGAGGGACCTAAGTTCTACAAGCGCAACGGATGGTACTGGATTATGTGCCCGGCGGGTGGTGTGCCCACCGGTTTTCAGCTTGCCATGCGCAGCAAGTCGCCTTACGGTCCTTACGAGGTTAAGAAAGTGCTAGCGCAGGGCAAGACCAACATCAACGGCCCTCACCAAGGCGGATGGGTGCATACGTCGCAAGGCGAAGACTGGTTTATGCACTTCCAAGACAAGGGCGCTTATGGCCGTGTGGTTCATCTGCAGCCCGTGACGTGGCGCGACAACTGGCCCGTTATGGGCATCGACAAAGATGGCGACTATTGTGGCGAGCCCGTAACCAAGTATCGCAAGCCCAAGACAGCAGGCAAGGTAGCCAATGTAAACCCACAAGAATCAGATGAGTTTAATGATGGCAAGGTGGGCATGCAATGGCAGTGGCAGGCCAACTACAGCCAGCTCTATGGCATGCCTACGATGAATGGCACTTTCCGGTTATATACCTACAAGCTCAAACCTTACACCTACAAAAAGAATAGAGACAGTTTGTCATTATGGCTAGACCCCGCCATGCTTCTGCAAAAGACTCCTGCCGACAGATTCACGGCCACAGCCAAGCTTTGTCTGACGGCTAAGAACGAGCAACAGTTTGGAGGCATCATCATGATGGGCTTGAACTTCAGTGCCCTGGTGGTTAAGAGGGTAGGGCAAGAGTTCCGGTTATTGCAGCTCACATGCAAGGACGCAGACAAGGCCAACCAGCCAACCAGCAAGCTTCTTGCTACCTTAAAGCCCACGTCAGCAGACACTAACGGCTATCAGGAAGCCATACATGAGGCCATTTACATGCGTATGAAGGTGTATGATGGCAAGTTGCAGTTTGCCTACAGCACGGATGGAAAGCATTATACCAATGTGGGTGATGTGTTCACCATGCGTGAGGGAAAATGGATAGGCGCCAAGATAGGTCTTGTTGCAGCTGAGCCTCAGGGCACTAATCCCTGTGGCTGGATAGATGTAGACTGGTTCAGAATAACCCGATAAGCCTTTCGATGTTCTGTAAGCATTCCGTCCGCTGGGTTGAGAGTGCTTACAGAATGTCTTATGATATTCGATTTACTGCTTCTAAACGCAGTTTTTTCGATTGATAACCATTTTGTTGCAAATTGTCAGTAGGTTCTTGGCTTTCTTTCATATCCATAGTTGATTTCTTATGATGAGGTATTTGCTTGTTTCGTTCATTCTTCTTCTTTCCATTCATCCATGCTTTGCCCGTCCATCGGTCGCACAGTCTGCCGGACAAAATCTCATGACGGCTAAGCAGTTGGCCGCAAAGGGCGAGACGGCGCGGGCATTGCTTATTGCCAATAGGGTGATAGAAGAGGTAAAGGCATCGCCCAAGAGCCGCAAGCAACAAGAACTTTTGATGGAGGCTTACACCCTTAATGGAAATAATTATAACATTCTGGGTGACAGTCAACAAGCTCTTTCTTACTTCAGAAATGCTTTAAGAATAGCAGCAGCTTTAGGCAATGAGCAGCGTGAAGGTCAACTATACAACAACATTTTCAGTATCTATTACGCTTTACACGACTATAATCAGGCTACCGACTTACTCAATTCGGCTCTGAATATAGCTTTGAAGTCGGGCGACAGAAACCGTATTTGCACCATTTATAACAATATGGGTCTGGTGGCATACGAGCAGTCTGACCACAAGCGAGCCTTACAGTTGCTAGATAAAGCTTTGCTATACACAAGGCCGGGGGATGTTAAAAACATTGCCAGCGTGCTCACCAACAAGGCCGAAGTGCATTATGACAGAGGCGAATATAAGGCAACCAATGCGATACTTGACAGTGTACTATCCCTGCTTGGCACCCATAACCAGCCCCAATTCATACAACCTTATCTCAACGCAGCGCTCGTAAAGGCGCGCCTGGGAAAGACTTCAGAGCTTGCGCCACTCCTACGCACCATTTACAAACGCCTGTCTTCCTGCCCGCCTCCCGTACAAAGCAACAGCTATAGACAGCTGGCTGAGATACATTTTCAGCTCGGCGACAGTCTGGCGGGGCTGCATGACATGCTCCGTTCAGAGCGCGTAGCCGACTCCACCGGCCTAGACAGCAACAACAAGCAGGTAAGACAACTGCTCATTGCCTATCAGGCCGACCGACTGAAGCAGAGCAACAACCAACTAGAAGCTCTCGTGTCGAGTCGTACCATGTTGCTTGTCGCCTCCCTCTTGTTCCTTGTCATCCTCATCATCCTTGCCGTCTCGCTCTATCGCCAAATGCGCCTTGTGCGCCAGAAAGCCCGGCAGATAACCCGACAGCAAAAACTTTTGCACGAGTATGAGCGGAAAGAGAGTGAACGGCAGAGGCAGGCTTTAAGCCTGGAAATAGACCATAAGAATCGCCAGCTCACTTCTTATGCTATTGATACGGCCGCCATGAACGAGTTTCATGCAAAGGTACGTGATGGCCTGTCGCAGATTAAGAGCGAGGCAAAGGGCATGACGCCGGAGCAGCAACAGCAGCTCACCGACTTGATGAACAGCTTGTTGCATTACAATGACAAGATGGTGGCAGATGATTTTCGCCTTTATTTCGACGAGGTACATCCACAGATGCTTAACAAACTGGCCCTGCAGTATCCTCAACTTAGTGAAAAAGATCTCCACCTGTGTGCTTTTCTCCATTTGGGAATGTCTACCAAGGAGATAGCAGCCCTCACTTCGCGTGAGGTGCGGAGCGTAGACTCGGCCCGCAACCGCCTCAGAAAAAAGCTCGGCTTGGCCCCTCAGCAGTCGCTCCAACAGTTTCTCAAGGGGTTCGCATAAGGCTATGCGGTAGTAATGCAGTAGTGCAAAAGGCCCTATTAAAGGCCTTTTTGTGTACTTTTGCACCGTTATATTTCTTTTAAAGCGCTAGAATATGAAAAAAATTACGACAAACAAGAAGATGACTCTTGTGGTCATCTCGTTGCTTTTGTTGTTGGTTTCACCTGCAATGGCAAGCCCCGGCGACACTGTTTTCGTTGAGAAGTTTGACACGCAGGAGGATTTCAACAAGTGGACAACCATCGACCTGAACGGCGGTCGCACATGGGAATGGCTCAACGGACATGCTGCTTACATGCTCGACTACCAGACCGGGTTGCCTGGCGATGACTATCTGGTGTCGCCAGCCATCAATCTTCAGGCCGGAAATGTTTACGACCTGCGTTTCCGCCTCACTATGTCGAACAACATTAATTATGAGAGCTGTCGCGTCTATATGGGCACCTCGCCCGACACGGCTCACCTGAAGACGGTGCTTGCCGAATGGAAAGACGTGACCAATGAGGCCAACGGCATGAAAGAACTCACCCTTATTCCCAAGCAAACAGGCACCTATTACATTTCCTTCTATTCTTTCAGCCAGGCCAATCAGAATCGTTTCGAGATTGATGACGTGAGCATTGTGGAACGAAGCACAACACTTGTGCCGGGCGATGTGACTCATCTGTCGGCTACGGCCGCTCCGCATGGTGCTCTTCAAGGCACCATCCGTTTTCAGTTGCCTACCCTCACCGCCGGCAACGATATGTTAGACGTCAAGAGCAGGCTCTCTTATGCCATCTATCGTGACACGCTCAGCACCCCCATTACTACCGGAACAGGTGCCCCGGGTGATGAGGTGAGCTATATGGATAACGTCTCAGCCAATGGATTCTACACCTATCGCGTGGCCGCCTCAAATGACAAGGGCGCGGGCAGAGCATCGTCTGCCAAGATATATATAGGTAAGGACACCCCTCTGAAGCCTACTGGCGTGACGGCACATGTGGGGGCCGATTTTGCCGCACATGTGGCCTGGCATGTCTCACGCGGCAGTGTGAACAACGGTTATGTGGATTCTACTGCCCTGAAATACATCGTCTTGCGTGACGATTCGGTCATTGCCACAACGGCAGACACCACCTATATCGACAAAGTTCCCGTAGCTCACGGACAAACCAAGGTGAGCTACACCGTCAAGGCCCTGTTCGACACGCTGGCAAGCGAGCCCAGCTACGAGGCCGAGTGCTTGGCCGGAGAGCCCATTGTGGCCCCTTATGTTGAGACTTTCGCCAATGGCGAAACGAAATCTCCTTGGATGCAGGATGCGTCGGCGCATGATTTCGACTGGCAAAGCACCTCTGAGGTGTACGACGACTGGACGGGTGAAGCGCTCAACGCACCTGATGGCGATGGAGGCTACCTTGTGGCGGCAGTCAGTAATGCCTCTTCCAGCGACCAGTCGCGCTATGTGTCACCCTTGCTCAATCTGAGCAGGCTTTCCAATCCACAACTTTCGTTCTATTTCTACTATAATCGGAGCCAATGGTACGACCCTGAGATGGAGGGCGAAATAAACGATCGCGTGCAGGTTCAGGTGAGTTTTGATGGCGGCGAATGGCAGAATGTCGATGAAGGAGCGTTCCGCATCAATGACAACAGCAATAAGTGGCAACGCGTAACCATGACTCTGCCTAAGCAGGATGCTAAGTTTATGCAGATAGGCTTGCTTGCCATAAGCGATAATGACGGTGGAAACTGCGGTGACATGTACGTAGACAGCATCAGTGTTGATGAGAGTAGTCTGCAAACCGACTTGGCTTTGACCTCACTCGTGGCTCGGCAGCTTCGTGTAACAGCCAATGACAGCTTGCAACTCACAGCCACTGTGCGCAACCGAGGCGCGCAGACAATATTCAACTATCAGGTAACCTTCTTGCGCAACGGACAGCCCTATACTCAAGTAAATGGCATTTCTCTAGCTCGGGCTGATCAGGCTGACATCAAGCTGAACGTACCTACAACGGTAGATGACGCGCAGAAGGACAGCATTGTATGGCAAGCTGTCGTATCCATGCAGGGCGATGAGCTGAGTGCCAACGACTCTTCGGAGCTCGTCTTCACCTCCGTCCGCGCCAACGACTATCCGGCGCCTGTTTTGGAAGGCCAGGCTTCTGACAACAACGTGAGACTCACGTGGAGCGCTCTAGCCTCACAGAAAGCTACAACAACTGACACCAAGACGGTGACAGACGACTTTGAGAGCTATGATGCCTTCGCCGTTGACAGCTTTGGCCAATGGACATGCTATGACGGCGACAAGGCTTCAACGCTCATCAGCCCCCGCATCCCCGTGCAATATGCTCATGAGGGCGAACCTATGGCATGGCAGGTGTTCAATAATGTGGAGTCGGGAACCTACGTGGAAAACAACTATGACGAGCCGTTTCGAGCCCACAGTGGCATACAATATCTTGCGTCGCCATCCTGCAACTGGCCTGCAGAAAACAACGACTGGCTCATCACGCCACGTCTGGACGGTCAGGCGCAGACCATAAAGTTCTGGGCTAAGGGCGCAACAGTCGATTCAGAGTGGATGGATGTGTACTACTCAACCACCGACAACCATCACGACAGCTTTGTGAAGCTCAACGATGCCACCATATACGTAAACGAAATGTGGAAGCAATACAGCTTCGACGTTCCGCAGGGCGCGCGCTATTTTGCCCTGAGAAACGCACGCCGCACAGTGTTCCTCTTTATAGACGACTTCACCTACCAGGCATATAACGGTGCCAAAGACCAGCTGGACCTGACGGGATATAATGTTTATCGCGATGGAGTGAGACTTAACGAGACTCCTGTCACAACACTCTCTTACACCGACACCGATGTTAAGACGGGCAGCACGCACACTTATCGTGTCACAGCAGTTTATGCCCAAGGCGAGAGCAACTACTCTAACGGCTTCAGCACCGTTGTGACGGGGCTGCAAAGACTAGATGCCCACTCGACTACAGAGCCTGCAGCCGTTTACAACATGTCGGGCATGAGAACGGACAAAGAGGCTAGGGGAGTGAACATCGTAAGGTGTCGTGACGGCAGCGTGAGGAAAATCGTTCGCCGTTAACCCCAATCTGTCATGCCTCCGGCTGGATTTTTGTTTCGCCATCGGCATGACCTAATACAAGAGCCACATTCAGCAAGCATCTTAAAATACTCGTTACCCCGCTTGCAGAATGTGGCCTTTTCATGTCTTAACATAGGCGTAACGAATATAAGCAGTAACGCTTTTTCTTACATCAGTAGTTCGATGAAAGCATCATCTTGTTTTTGCTTGTAACCATTTGATATACAGACGTATAGCAAAATAGGCCTTTTTGCGCTT
>DLDC01000177.1:8273-14632 GCA_002480935.1 Prevotella sp. UBA7782
AAATAGGCACTTTTGCATGTCGAAATAGGCATTTTCAGACGCTCAAATGCCCTATTTTGCAAGACGCGATGATACTTGTCAAAAAACCAAGAGATGATTTTTAAAACCAAGCATGCCTGTAATCCACATAAAAATTATAACTTTGCATGAAGTAAAAGAAAGTCAAACAGTTGTTCTTCAAAGTTATATATCACAAGATGCAAGCATTTCTTAAATCGTTGAGAAGCGAGTCTGTGGGCAGAAAAATATTTCTGCTGGTGTGGGTCATGCTCATTGTGTGCTCACTGGTTCATTCTGTTTATAACGATTTTTATTACCTCAATTATCGCGAATGGGGCATCAGTGAGTGGCTCATCAATTATCAGGGCGGTTTCGTAAGGCGCGGTCTGCTCGGTTAGGTGCTCTTCTTGCTTTATCAGCTGCACCCTTTCAACCTGCGTTTCGCCTTGCTCACCATTTCTGTCTTGACGTCTTTCCTCTTCCTGATTCTTATTGTTCGCATCTTCATCAGGCGGGGTTGGAGCATGGCCATCCTGCCGTTGGGCTGTTGCTTCTTCGCCCATTAACAGCTATCAGATGCGCCTTCTGACTACTTTTATACGTCACTTTATNNTTTATATAATGCTGTGTGCGTATACAACTTATTGATTACGTGTATTAAATACATTATTATTAAATTTTAACAGTGTATTTGATACAAGGTAATAAAAAATTATCTACATTTGCATAAAATAAAATAACTTATCAAATTACTTAAACTTAAACGTATGAAGAAATTTTTACTTTCTTTATGTGGGGCATTTTTCCTTACATCATCTATTAATGCGCAAGTTCAGGCAACTTCGCTAACGTATGATTTGGTGAAGGCTTACAAGCCTTCGGTTTCTCTCACCAACTATAATTGTGGCTGGGCTTTTTACAGTTATGAGAAGGAGGGCAAGGAAGACAGCAAGCGCCAAGACTATAGGGGCTACGCAACAGACTCTCTAAGCAAGGCTGTCGGGCTGCCCGATGAGTGCCATGTGTGGGTGCGCAACCCTCGACTGGTGCAGACTATCAATGATGCAGGATTCTTTAATTCTAACAACGATGGCCGTAATTTTGTTGTAGACGGTCTGACCAAGGGTGACAAAGTGATCTTTAAGTACACCAGCGAGGCTACTGACTCTGCCAAGATGAAGATGATTTATGCCACAAGTGCATCGGGCATGACTTGTGCCTTGATAGGCACCGACACGCTGAAAGCCGGATCGTCTGTCATCAACTCAGGCGATACCATTCTCATCGACAGCGCTAAGTTTGTTAATTCAAAGAATGTTGAGGATGGTTACATCAGCGTTCTGCTTTACAAGCAAATGGCAGTGGCCAGCGTAAAGATAGTTAAGGCAGACAACACCGAACTTTTCTACGATTTCACTAAGGCCGGAAAAGCTGTTGCCATGGCTAACTTTAATCGCAACGAAGGCAATGAAGGCAAGATTTACGTGAACCAGGGAACGGGTAAGGAAGACCGTAAGCGCAACGATTTCAAGGGATATACACCCGACTCTATAAGCACGATGCTTGGCCTTCCTGAGGAGTGCCACATCTTCCAAGGACAGAACCGCATTGTGGAGAATGTTACTCACCTTGGCGTTTACGTGAAAAGCGATACGCAATGGGCTGTTGACGGTCTTGACTCAACAGATGTTGTGAAGGTTTATTACATTGCTCCGGGTCTGACAGAAGCAAAGCAGCACATACTGTTTGCCAACGGCCTAAGTGCAAAGACCAAGGTGTTCTTGAATCAGAGCACAGATACCCTGGCTTCTCTCACACCGCTTGAGAGTGGAGACTCGCTCACCGTGGCAGTGGCAAAGGACGTTGACAAAGCAGGCAAGGTGAATGGCTACATCACCTTCCAGGCATATAAGGGCATGTATATCCAGAAGATTGTCATCACAAAGAACTCTGTTGCGCTGGGCATCAAGAGCCCCAATGTAACAGTAAAGGCTGACAATCAAGCAGATGATGCATGGTATACGCTGCAAGGTGTGCGTGTGGCTCAGCCAGCCAAGGGCATATATATCCATCAGGGAAAGAAAATTGTTATAAGATAAACTTGTTATTAGAGTGGGCTGGGGCAGCAATGCCTCCGCCCATATGGCATAAGATTAATACTTAAAAAAAAATGGTTATGAAGAAAATTTTTACTTTAGTGGCTTGTGGCATTGTTGCTATGAGCGCCGGAGCTCAGGAGTCTTGGAGCGCAGCTAACGCCGATCTGACTACTGTGCAGAAAGTAGACAACACCTCAAAGAATGTCATCATCCATACAAAAGATGATCCCTATCCTATGGGAACGTGGGGTGACGCTGCAAAAGAGGCCACCGTTACGAACAACTCTACAGAGAAACTGCAAGACCAGGTGCTCACTGTGGGCACAGCCAACGTAACAGTGAAGGCTGTTTCTACGCTTAATTTGGGCGAGACAGAAGATGGTTGGCAGTTGTCAAGTAATGCAAATGAGACCCTTACCACCGCTTTGGGATTTCCGGTAGAATTCACCAGTCGTCTTAAAGCAAAGAGTGGCAACCCTACGCTTACGTATCTTGACTTCTATGAACTCAACTCTGATGGCGATGCAGTGCATCGCGTGAGTGGCGAGGTGTGGGCTCCCGGAGCTACAGCGCTGCCTGCTAAGGGCTGTTATATAGAGGTTACACCTAAGACAGCAGGTACTTTGTCTTGTGGCGTATTCGTAAACAAGGGCAACCATGAGCTTTATATCATCGATGAGAGCACCCTTCAATTACTCAAGCCAGCAGATGTTAGCGTGAAATTCTTTTATCAGAATAACACATTCACATATAATGAAGCCGGTGATATCGTAGTGAATGGTACGCTTCCTGAAGATTACATCCTTCAGCACACCAATGGCCTGAATCAAAATCGCCCAGCTATGGGCATCGTGAAGTTTGCCGTTGAAGCCGGCAAGACCTATATGCTGATGAACCCCAAGAGCCAGCTGGGCTTCTATGGCTATTACTTTGAGTCTTCAACAAACGGCATTGCTGACATTCAGGCAAGCAAGGCTGTTGATGCTAACGCACCTATATACAACCTCGCCGGTCAGGTTGTAGACAAGAGCTACAAGGGCATTGTGATAAGCAATGGCCGTAAGTATCTTCAGAAGTAATTCTGAATTACAATCACAAATCATCATGCCGGGCAAGTTCTACAGCTTGTCCGGTTTTTCGTTTCACGTATATTGATATGCGAACAATATGAGCCTGCTACAGAGCAAGAAGATTTTTTGTTTGCGCTTTTAGTTTTTTTTGCTTTAAAAGACTTGCATTTTCAAAACATTTTTCTCAATTTTGCACAAGGAAGTAACCTTAATTATCGAGTAGCGCACTGAAAAATGCAAGGTGAAAGCCTACGGAGCATCACTCTAAACAATCGATATTCATTATCATAGTTCAGCTTTTCATATTGTCTGTCTATGCTTAAACCTAACGCTTATGGACCAAAACACGCTTTATGAACTAGTTAGTTCGTTGAACAGAGACTACATCGGGCCCTTGCTCACCATCGTTCTGCTGGGCGCAGGTATATTCTTTACCATTCGCCTGCACTTCATTCCACGCTTTTATCTCCGCACTTTAAGGCATCTGTTCAAGAGTTCCAGCATCGGTCATAAGGCTTCCAAGCAGCATGGCATGAGCCCTTTTCAAGCTCTCTCAACGGCTATAGCGTCGCAAGTTGGCACCGGCAACATCGTAGGAGTGGCCATGGCGCTCGTCATGGGAGGCCCTGGTGCCGTGTTCTGGCTGTGGGTTAGTGCGGTGTTAGGCATGTCAACCAACTTTGCAGAGGCCGTTCTTGGCCAGCTGTTCCGTACCAAGACGCCCGACGGACACATCATTGGCGGTCCTGCTTATTACATTCAGAACGGTTTACACTCAAAGTTTATGGCCCGACTATTTGCTGTTTTCTTCATCATAGCACTGGGCATGATAGGTATTATGGTGCAAGCCAACTCAATATCTGATGCTCTTGTCACCCTGTTGCTGTCGGGCGTGAAGAACATTTATGTGGGTATTGTGCTCACCATCTTTGTGGGTTTCGTTCTTTCTGGAGGCATTTCAACCATCGCTTCCTTTGTAGAGAGGGTCGTACCAGTCATGGCTGGCATCTTCATCCTCGGCAGTTTGGTGTTTATTTGCATCCATATAGACACGCTGATACCGCAGTTGTCAAGCATCTTTAAGTGCGCTTTTACAACTCAGGCAGGCGTAGGAGGTGCTGTGGGAGTAAGCGTGAAGAGTGCCATTAGGTACGGTATCAGCCGCGGATTGTTCAGCAATGAGGCCGGATTGGGCACCACTCCGCATGCCCATGCCATTGCTAAGGTGAAGGAACCCTATGAGCAAGGCCTATACGCAATAGTAGGAATAAGCGTCGATATACTTATTTGCACGCTAACAAGTATGGTTATCCTCATGTCGGGAGTGTTGCAGACGAGTTCTGGCGTAATGGGCATTCAACTGGCGCAAGCGGCGTTCAATACCACATTTGGCATCTTAGGCAATTATTTTATAGCCATTTCGCTCTTCTTCTTTGCCATGAGTACCATTGTTGGATGGTATTTCTTTGCCGCCCAAAACGTGAGATATCTCTTCAATGAGCGGTTCATCTGGCCTTATAGAATCATCGTCTTGCTGCTGGTTATCGTGGCTTCCACCGTAAAGGTTAGTCTTATCTGGGAGTTGGCTGATACCTTCAACTTCTTCATTGTGTTGCCTAACGTCATCGCCATTATATGGCTTTCGCCCAAGGTAGCGGCAGAGGCGAAGCGCATGTTCAGCTATTTGCGAGGCTTAGATGCCAAAAGCTAACGTAAAAGGGAACGCAAAGCCGATGGCTGAACGTTCCCTCTTACTCTTCTCATGACCAGCTCTCAGGCTATCCTAAGACCTTTTATCTTACCAAAATAACCAGATATTTGCTTGTGCTCCAGAACGTATTGGGGTCTGAGATGCGCAACACATACTGTCCGTTGGTGTCTTTTGTGAGCGTATAACTGCTGGAAGGGTGTGGCGTAAGCAGCTTGGCGCTCTTGCTATAAAGCTTTATCTCCTTGTCTACACGTATGTCTATCTTGGTGAAATAGCCTCTGTTAAACTGTCCTTGCAGCACCTTTCCGCCTATAAGTATCTTTTGTTCCTTCAGCTCCCGCTTTGTTCCGAACACATACCACGCCGTGTTGAGCTGCTTATCCTGCATGGATATGGTCTGTGCCTTAGCCACATTATCCATTGTCAGGTTCTGTTTCTCGGTGTTCAGGTTCTGCTTTTCGGTGTTCAGATTGGCCACATCCGTATTCAGATCGTTGATGGTTTCGTCAAGTTCTGATATATGTATGTCCTTCGCATCGAGCTGTTCGCGCAACTTCTGCAACTCTCTGTCCTTATTGGTAAGCTGTGCTTGCAGGTTCTCCAGGGTCTTTCTCATCTCGTCACCCTTAAATCCTGTCTCGCGCAACTGTTGCTTCAGCTTTCTGATAAGCTCTCTGTTCTCTTGCATACGCTGGGCAATAAACTTTATGTCAGCCTTTATCTGCTCTTGCTTGTCAGTGCTTTGCTCACCTGTTTGGGCTATAGTTACGCGGTTTTCGGCCTCGTTTATCTGCGCAAAGCCCTCTTGTATATCGTTCAGCGTGCCCATCATGTCGTTTATTTCGCTGTCCCTAGCCTCTATAATGGCCCTGAGAGAGTCGCTTTGTGTCGCAGCGGGGTTGGTGGTAACCTTTTCCTGCTTGCAAGCAAAGAGCGACAGCAGGCATAAAGAAACTGTCAATAACTTCTTCATATCTGTTTTTGTTTTAACTATTCCTCACTTTTTCGTTTGCTGCTGCATCCAGCCAGCACGATAACAATCTCACCTTTGGGGGCGCACTCGGTGAAGTGGGTCACCACATCCTCTAATGTTCCGCGCACGCTTTCCTCATGCACCTTTGATATTTCGCGCGCTACGCTCACCTGTCTGTCGGCTCCAAAGGTATCTACAAACTGCTTGAGCGTCTTGAGCAACCTATAAGGCGACTCATAAAACACCATCGTACGCTGTTCGTCGCGCAGTGCTTCGATGCGTGTCTTGCGCCCTTTCTTCTGCGGAAGGAAGCCTTCGAAGCAGAACCTGTCGCATGGCAGACCCGACGAAACGAGTGCCGGGACGAAAGCCGTAGCACCGGGAAGGGTTATCACCTCGATGCCTGCGTTGGCTGCCTCGCGTGCTAAGAAGAAGCCGGGATCGCTTATTCCGGGCGTGCCGGCATCTGTTATGAGAGCTATATTCTCCCCGGCCTGAAGCCGTTG
>DLDC01000164.1:0-641 GCA_002480935.1 Prevotella sp. UBA7782
CGTCCGCAAGCGGAGGGGCGCCGGACTGGGGCCCACAAACAGGCCTTCTAGCAACGATTAATAGTTGCTGTAACCCACCCTACCCTTGCTTGCGCTAACGCTCATCGTGCGTTAGCGAACCTGCGTAACATGTTTATGCCTACTGCACACCTATTGTCTTGCGACAGCCCCCCAAAAATGCGAAAAGCCTATTTATGCTTTATAAGGTGCACAGAATGATCGATGCACGATGGAAGATCGTCGGGGAAGTGCGCCACCATCATCAATGTTTTGTTTTGTCTTCGGCAGAACGTGTCGATAATATCCTTCACCAGCTGACGGTTTCTGCCGTCTAGTCCGTGCAAAGGCTCATCGAGTATGAGCAGCTCGGGGTCTTTCACAAAGGCTCGGGCAAGCAATACAAGCCGCTGTTCGCCACTCGACACCTGCATGAAAGAGCGATCGGCCAGATGCTCAACACCCAACATACGCATCCAGAAGCGGCACCGCCCGTAATCCTCCTCATGTGGACGAACATATAATCCCACGCTATCGGTGAGGCCACTGGCCACGATGCGCAGACAAGGCATGTCACGCTGATAGGCCCGGTGCATCTCGGGCGACACGTATCCTATGTGCTTCTTGATGTCCCAGATGCTCTC
>DLDC01000164.1:663-5112 GCA_002480935.1 Prevotella sp. UBA7782
CTCTGCGGGTTATCGGCACAGATGAGGCTCAGCAGGGTAGACTTGCCTGCCCCATTCTCACCGCTCAGCGCCCAGTGCTCGCCCGTATGCACGGTGAGGCTCAGGTCTTTCAGTATGGTGCGCTGTCCATAACGTATGCTCACATGGTTGAGCTGCGCCACAACATCAGAATGATATTGCTTGCCATTCGCAGGCAACGCCAGAATCTCTTGCTCTCTTAGATGGTCCAGCACGTGTGTGGGCACGGTGTGGCAATGCGATAGATAATAGTCACGCGTCACTTTTGGCATCACCTTCATGCCCCTTACCTCCACCACATGCGTGATAAACTCCGGAATGTCTTGCACCCTGCTCACCACTAGGATGAGCTGCACGCTGCCCTCGGAGGCCAGAGTGGCCAGCAGTCCGCGCAGCTGTTGGCAGGTGGCAGCGTCGAGTCCGATGAACGGATTGTCGAGAATGAGCACGCGAGGTTGTGCGAAAAGCATGGTGGCAAGTTTGAACTTACGCAACTCGCCGCTTGATAACAGAATGAGATACTTATCGAGCAGCTCGTCAAGATGAAACAAGCTGTATATCTTCTGCCGCATAGCTTGCCTCTCTGGCGTATCTTCACCGGCCAACAGATAAGCCTCCTCAAGGCTCTGTCGCACGGTGGGCATGTTCTCGTCTATCTCTTGCTGCTCCCACCGTTGCTGCAAGAAGTAGGTGCGGTCGGCATCCGTGCCGTAGGTATCACGGAACGTTACGTACCTGATGTTGTCGCTTGCGTAAGCTTTCTTGCTGGGCGCGAAGTCATATCTAGGGCTTTGTCTGAGCAGTGGATGGCGACCCGTAAGCATGTCGATGAGCATACTCTTGCCCGCGGCGTTAGGCCCTACGACGGCAATATGCTCGCCATCGAGGCTTTCAAAGTCAACGGGCTCGGCCAATCTCCACCGCTCCATGCGTGTCACTCCCTGCTTTATACAAATTATCTTTTGCATCTTCTATAAACGATTTGGTTACAAAATTACACATAATATCGCAGAAAACAGAAAGACTATAAGTATTTTTGCTTATAAGGACATTTCCTTAAACCCATAAGAATCATCTTTTAAGAAGCAAGAAAACGCGCAGAAACATCTGGAAAATNNATTTTAGCAAAGCATGAAGCAACGAACATTATATTGCTAATATTCGGATAGTTAAGCAATACTTATCTTCTCAAGTCATAGAAACAAAGAAAAGAGCACCCATCCGTAGGCTGAACCATCGGAAAAGTGCCCTTTTCTGTATCGTTGTTTCTATCTAATAGCTCTTAGACTACACGCTTATCTCGCCCGCGATGTTACGGTCCATCAGCGTGCGAATGATGTGCACGTCCTGATAACGGCCCTGCAAGCACATCAGTTTTGTTACCGCTGCCTCCACCGTACTGTCGTGTCCACTTATCACTCCGCTCTTGTGCAGCTGGTAGCCCGTGTTATATCGGTCCATCTCCACGCAACCGCTCAAGCACTGACTGATGTTCACCACGAGCACGCCACGATAGGTTGCCTCCTTCAGCAGGCGTGCCAGCCACGGCGTCTGAGGCGCGTTGCCACTGCCAAAGCTGCGCATCACGATGCTGCGAAGCTCGGGCGACTCAAGCACATGGCGTATGATGCTCTCCTGCAACCCCGGAAAGAGGCTCAGCACAACAATGTTGGAGTCGATGGCCGTGTGCGGTATCATGGGCTTGGTGAAGTCGGGCTTGCGTATTTCATGCTCATGAAAGACCAGGTTGACGCCCGCATCGCAGAGGTGGGGATAATTGAACGAGTCGAAAGCATTAAAGCCATCGGCGTTCTGCTTGGTCGCCCGGTTGCCCCGGATAAGCTTTCCGTTGAAGTAGATGCACACCTCCGGCACCATCGGCGTGCCGTCTTCGTGGCAGGCAGAGGCCAGCTCCAGGCTGGTCATCATGTTCTCCTTACCGTCGGTGCGCAGCTGTCCGATGGGCAGCTGACTACCTGTCAGAATGACGGGCTTGGTGAGATTTTCGAGCAAGAACGACAGTGCAGATGCCGTATAGGCCATGGTATCGGTGCCATGAAGGATGACAAAGCCGTCATACTCGTCATATCTCTGCGAAATGATGCGCACCAGCTGGGCCCACTGACGGGGCGAGATGTCAGACGAATCGATGGGCGGCGTAAACTGATATACGTCTACCTTGGTAGGCAACTGCTTGAATTCAGGCACGTTATCCATGAGATGATTGAAGTCGAGAGGCTCCAACGCACCCGTGTCGGGGTTATGCCCCATGCCTATGGTGCCACCTGTGTAAATGAGAAAAACCTTGCCCGTGCGGCGGAAGCGCTTGGGCAAAGAACTGGAAGTATTTTCAGTGTACGACATCGTTTGCGTGAATTTAAGTGCAAATATAGCTTAAAAAAATGTTCCCTCCAAAATTTTTTACTACATTTGCAAGTAGAAAAGAAACAGAACTTCTTAAAACGTTAAATCAATATGAAAAAGTTTATGGATGAAAACTTCCTGCTTGAGACTGAAACAGCGCAGGATCTTTTCCACAATCATGCTGCCAAAATGCCTATTATTGACTATCATTGTCACCTCATTCCGCAGATGGTAGCTGAGGATCACAAGTTTAAGAGCATCACAGAGCTATGGTTGGGCGGCGACCACTACAAGTGGCGTGCCATGCGTACCAACGGCGTTGACGAGCGCTACTGCACAGGTACGGACACAACCGACTGGGAGAAGTTTGAGAAGTGGGCCGAGACAGTGCCTTATACCTTCCGCAATCCTCTGTATCACTGGACGCACCTGGAGCTCAAGAAAGCCTTTGGCATCACCAAGCTGCTCTCACCTGCCACGGCAAAAGAGATATACGACGAGTGCAACGAAAAGCTCAAGCTGCCTGAATTCAGCGCACGCGGCCTGATGCGACACTACAACGTGGAATGCGTGTGCACCACCGACGACCCTATAGACGACCTGCACTGGCACAAGGTTTACCGCGAGACACGCAAGGACGGCGACGCCCTGATGATTCCGGCATGGCGCCCTGACAAAGCCATGAACATAGAGAAGGAAGGCTTTGCAGACTATATGGAGAAGCTGGGCGAGGCAGCCGGCGTTGAGGTAAGAACCTTCAACGACATGGTGGATGCCCTGCAGAAGCGTCATGACTTCTTTGCTGAGAACGGCGGAAAGCTCGCCGACCACGGTGTGGAGGAGTTTTACGACGACCCATATACCGACAGCCAGATAGAGGTGATATTCGAGAAGGCCATGCGCGGACAGCATCTCTCCGTAGAAGAGGTGCGCCAGTACAAGCACGCCTTCCTCAAGGTGTCGGCCGAGATGGACTATGATGCCGGCTGGACACAGCAGTATCACTATGGCGCTATACGCGACAACAACAGCATTATGTATAAGAAGCTGGGTCCTGACACGGGCTTCGACTCTATCGGCGAGTTCAACACGGCACGCGCCATGAGCCACTTCCTCGACGAGCTCAACAGCGAGCACAAGCTCACACGTACCATACTCTACTGTCTGAACCCCTGCGCCAACGAGGTGATTGCCACTATGCTGGGCAACTTCCAGGATGGTTCAGAGCCCGGAAAGATACAGTTCGGTTCCGGCTGGTGGTTCAACGACCAGCTCGACGGCATGACACGCCAGATGAACGCCCTCTCCGTGCTGGGCCTTCTGTCTCGTTTCGTGGGTATGCTCACCGACTCTCGCTCCTTCCTGAGCTATCCTCGTCATGAGTATTTCCGCCGTTTGCTCTGCAACCTGCTGGGCAATGACGTTGAGTCGGGCAAGCTGCCAGACGACCGCGAGGCCCTCGGACGCATGGTAGAGGATATTTCGTACAACAACGCACGCCGCTACTTCAAGTTCTATTAAATCATTCAAGGGACGCTCGAACGAAGCGAAAGCCTAGACGATGGCGCCCCATGGCAACATAGCTGTAAAACATCTTATTGCGCAGACCCTGCCAACCCACCCGGGAAGGCCATGGGTCTGCGCATTGTTTTGCGGGCTTATGAAGTGCGTTGACTCTCGCATCCGAGGCAGCACTTGGCCCTTGTGGCCGTTTACGCGGAGCGCGGCAAACCGTGGGCTAAGGAATATAATGAGCTGATAACCCATCGAATAAGTTTCATTAAAACACGCCAAGAGCGCAGAAGAACTCGCTCAAGGGGCCCTTCACCCCTATCGGCCATCAACAAGCCTTGTATCATCGAGCGGATAGCAAATGCTCTCCAACGCCCATTTTATGGATATTCTCCGTGCTTCATGGCGCGCTGAGGCACGATAAGTTAGACGCTACGATTTTGAGTGTAGCCTTTTTAGCGTTCAATAATGCCTATTTCGCACGCCAAAAAGGCCTATATTGCAAGGCAAAAAGGCCTATTTCGAAACTTAAGTGACTAGGCCTGATATTACTTC
>DLDC01000028.1 GCA_002480935.1 Prevotella sp. UBA7782
TAATTGGTGGTTACTGGTGGCTTCTCACGGTGAGCGTGCCGCCGGCCTTGCCCGCCAGATGCATCTGTATGAAGAGCCGTACCACCCATATCACGCCCAGTATATGGTCGGTGTGGGCATGCGTAACATATAGGTCATGCAGGCTGCCAATGTCTATCCCGGCGCGGTCCAGCTGAGTCAGTATGCCGTTTCCGCCGCCCGCGTCAACCAAGAGNNTGGCCGTCGTCAATAACAAAGCATGTGTTGTAGATGTGCTTCACCAGGGCATTTCCTGTGCCCAGCATCGTGATACTTTCCATTGTGATTTGCTTTTCAGATAAGTCCTGACAGATGTATCAGGAAGGCTATGCAATAGCCTGCTATGGTAGCTGTCACCACATGTATGAGGCCCGGTGCCATGAACGAGTGGTTGAGCAGATACTTTCCGATGACCGTTGTGCCGGAGCGGTCGAAGTTTACTGTGGCGATGTCTGAGGGATAATTGGGTATGAAGAAGTAGCCATACACCGACGGCATGATGCCTAACAGCACCCAGCCGGGTATGCCCAGCTGATAGGCAAGGGGCAACATGGCCACCACGACGGCACCTTGCGAGTTGATGAGCACCGACACAAGGAAGAACACAAAGGCCATCGACCACGGATATTTCTCTACTATATCGCTCAGCATAACGTTCATCTCAGAGGTATAGTTGCTGAAGTAGGTGTCGCACATCCATGCTATGCCGTAGATAGCCACCACGGCCACCATGCCGTTTTGCCATACTGCGCCGCCCACAGCGGCCTTGGGCTTGGCCTTACAGAAGATAACCATAAGCGCAGCAGCACTTATCATGATGATCTGAATGACCAGATTCATTGACAGATGCTTGGATACCTGCTCCGTGACGCCCTGCACCACCACGCCGGCAGCGGCCAGCTGCTTGGCCGTCTCGGTCACGCCGTTGGCCAACGTTATCTGCGCCGGACCACCCTTCACCACTTGCACCTCGGTCCATGCGGGCAGAATGTTGTGCCCGGCCATGGTGAAGAAAGATAGCAGCACGATGATTACCAATGCACCGAGGAAGATGTAAACGGCGCGGCGGCTCTCCTTGGAAATGGTCTTGTCTAGTGTTGAGGCACTGCCACCATATATATATTCGTATTGCTTGGGGTCTTTCAGCTTGGCCTGGAACACCGGATCCTTGTCAAGATCCTTGCCACGGTGCCAGCTGTAGGCCACGGCGGCCAGTATGCCCAGCAAGCATGCGGGCAGCGTAACCATGACTACCTGCACGTTACTCACGTTGAAGCCGTTGGCAGCCGATATAGACGCGAAGGCCACAACGGCCGCCGAGATGGGCGAACACGTGATGCCTATCTGGGAGGCTATGCTGGCTATGCCGCAAGGGCGCTCCGGGCGGATGCCTTTCTTCAGCGCGATGTCGCATATAATGGGCATGAGGGTATACACCACGTGGCCCGTTCCCACCATGACGGTAAGAAAGAATGTGGTGAGAGGAGCCAGCAGCGTGATGCGGTCGGGATGCTTGCGCAGCAGTCGCTCGGCTATCTGTATCATCCAGTCCATGCCGCCCGATGCCTGCAGCACGCCCGCGCACGTCACGGCGGCAATGATGATGTAAATCACGTCTGTGGGAGGTGTGCCCGGCTTGAGCTGAAAACCGAACACCAGAATGGCCAGGCCGATGCCTGATATGGCGCCAGGGCCAACGAACCGTAGCGCGCTCCGATGACAAGAGCCATGAGCACCACCAGCAGTTCTACGATCATTAATACTGTCATAGGTTGTTGTTTTAATACTACGTTTAGGTTTTTATAGCTTTGTTGTCTGCAAATTTAATAATAAAATCGATATGGACAACATTTTTTAAGCAAAATATTTGGTTTCGGGAATTATTATTCGTTGTTTTCACTACCGTGCCTTGCCCATGCAAGCCCACATGTTATAGGTAGTTATGATAAACTTTTATTTCTTAAAACGCTTGCCGGTACGGGCAGAAAAGTTTATCTTTGTCACTGAACATAATTAGTTATTAAACAACATTTTAAAACCCTTAGAGTTATGGCAAAACGCAATGATGTTTACAAATGTCCCGAGTGTGGTAATATAGTAGAGGTGCTGGTAGGCACAGACAAGGAGCTTTGCGGCTTCAAGCAGTTGGTTGAGAACACCACCGATGCCGCTACGGAGAAGCATGTGCCCGTGGTTGAGAAGACGGCTGAGGGCTATCGTGTCACCGTAGGCGAGGTGCTGCACCCTATGACCGAGGCTCATTACATTCAGTGGATAGAGCTGATAACCGACCAAAACGAGGTGCTGCGCAAGTATCTCACGCCGAGCGACAAGCCCGTTGCCGAGTTTAAGACCGACGCCAAGGTGGTTTATGCCCGCGAGTATTGCAACCTGCACGGGTTGTGGAGAAGCAAGTAAGCTGCAAAAAGGCCGCTTTTGCCTTCCAAAAGTGCCTGTTTTGCAAGCCGAAAGTGCCTATTTCGCAAGCCGAAAGTGCCTATTTCGAAAACTGGGAACATTCGCAGCCGGGGCGGACTTTGAAGCCGTTGGCATGAAAAGATGATAGAATAAAGTTTGATTTGCTCGGCTTTTCATGCCGGCGTGACGGGCATGAAGCACGGCAAAGCAGGGAAATCACACACACATTATTATAGTGTGTAACCATCAAACGGGCAGGAGGAGACGGCAAGAGCTCCTCCTGTCTGGCTTTTATGCCGGGTCTATCCCAGCATGTAGCTGGCTATGAGGTAGCTGTTGTAGCTCCACAAGAAGATGGTGATGGCCATAACGGTAAGCCGCAAGGCCTGTAGGGCCCGCTCAGGCATCCTCAAACGATAGAGACAAGCTATGGCTATGGGTATGAAGAACATCCAGTGGGTGCCGTTGATATACACTTCGTTGATGCCAAAGCCCAGCACCACATGTATGAAAACATCTACGCCAAACCACGACAGCAGCATGAGTATGACGCGACGGCGTATGCCCACCACGATGCCGGCCATGAAGAGCAGTACCACAAGGCCGTTGATGATGTAGTTGAGAGGGTTGTGATAGCGCACCACAAGGGGCCGCCCAAGGTATATATCGCCCAGCAGATAGTCTTTGTGCAAGGCTATCGACTCGCCGAAGAGGCCCTCCACGATGCCGTCTACGCGCGACGAGCTGGGGTCAATCCACTTCAGGAAGGGCTCGTTGCTAATGGGCTTGCCCGTAATCTTTTGGTTGGCCTGCCGCTTCAGACTGTCTTTTTGCAGTACATAAGGGTCTTTGGCCTCGGCCTTCTTCATGATTTTGTCAGACTCCTGCATACGCGGCAGCAGCAATTCTTCATATTGCAAGGCGTAAGAACCCAGCAGCAGGGCCGAAGGAAGGAGCAACACCAGCACCACATTCTTAGGTTTGAAGGTGCTGCGGCCGTCGGTGAACCACACGCCCAAGAGGCTCTTCAGACCATTGGTGAGCGTGATGCCCGCCGTAAAGAAATAGAGCACGGCTGCTTTCCACCATGCTACGGCTCTGCCACCGGCCATGCTTCGGCCCAGTACATAGACAGTCAGAACGAGCAGGAAGAGCGAGAAGATGAAGTGGTCTGGCGACATCGAAGCCGTCATGATGGCCGCGAACGAAAAGAGCAGCGCCGTGAGCCAGCGGCTGTCTGCCCTGCCCAGGCCCATCACCTCATGCAGCGTGCGATACATGAACAGTGCCGAGTAGGTGGCCGCCAAGACAACCAGCACGGCCATGATGAACATGGCAGCGTTGAAGTTGAACGTTGTCATGATGAGATGATTGAGCCAGGCAAAGGGATAAAGCAGCAAGGTGTAGAGCGGATGGCGGTCGAGCACGTAGTAAGACGAATACTTCGTGAGCGTCATGTAGGCGTAAGGATCGTAGCCGGAGAAGAACAACTTGTTGTTGAATAGGCTGTAGGCACCCACATGCCCATGGTTGGCAAGGGTGAAACGGCCGTAATGGTTGTATATGAGCAGGGCGTTGAGCAGGGCGAATACGCAGACCGAGACGACGGCCATCCATCTCTCGTCACGGCGGATGCCGAATATCTTAAAAGGATTTCTCATTGACTGATGATTGATAATCACGTGAATAATGGCTGCAAAATTACTAAATAATTTTTGTAATTATCTGTTTTTTGCTACCTTTGCGTTGCCCAAGGGGCATAACAACACTGAATGGATGTTTTTAAGGTATATATATCGGCATAGGTTATGAGCATTCTGGCCATCATAGTTTCGTATAACTTTGTTCCGTGGATGGGCAAATGCCTCGGCTCGTTGAGGCAGTCAGACTATCCTATAGACATTCTTGTGGTGGATAATCACTCACAAGACAACACATTGGCGGTGCTGCGCGACGACTATCCCGACGTGAAGGTGATAGCCAACAGCGACAACCTGGGCTTCGGACGGGCCAACAACATCGGCATGGCCTATGCCTTGGAACATCATTACGACGGTGTGTTGCTGCTCAATGAGGATGCCTGGGTGCAGCGCGACACCCTCACGCGGCTGGTAAAGGCGGCCGCACGCTATACCCATTTCGGCGTTCTGTCGCCCATACACCTCACCGGCAGGGGCGATGAGCTGGAGAAGGGCTTCGCGCATTACATAGGCGTGAGCGACTTAAAGGCTCTTCCGAAAGACACTATCGTGGAGGCGAACTTCATAGATGCCGCCATCTGGTTCATGCCCACGGCCGCCATACAGTCGGTGGGCATGTTTGCTCACATCTTTCAACATTATGGTGAGGACAAAGACTTGACCAATCGGCTCCGCCACTATGGCTGGAAGACGGGCTATCTGCCGCAGGCCAAGGGCCATCATGCAAGAGAAAACCGTGTCGTGACGCGTCAGTCAAGGCTCTATTCTGTTTGGGTCTACCTGCTGTCGGAGTACACCAACATCAATTATATGCTGCCTGTAGCTTTCGCCAAGTCGGTGCTTGCCGCTGTGAAAAAAGCTCTGGGGGGGGCACTTCATGCGCGCTTCAGAGACGCGGCAGCTTACCTGCGCATGGCCTTCACCCTTATGGGGCGCACCCCGCTGGTGCTCGTCACACGGCGTGAGTCGTTACATGTAAATTTAAAAAACTATGAGTGAAAAAACATTTGCACCCGTTGTGCTGCTTGTATATAATCGTCCGGAGCACGTGAAGCGTGGTATTGAGTCGCTGCTTCGCAATGCTGAGGCCCCCCAAACCGACCTTTACATTTTCTCAGATGCTGCCCGCACGCCCGCAGATGAGGCTAAGGTGAGCGAGGTGAGGCAGATAGTGCATGGCATAAAAGGCTTCAAGAAGGTGGTAGTTACCGAGCGCCAGAACAACATTGGCCTTGCTGCCAACGTCACAGGTGGCGTGACAGAGGTGGTGAACAGCTACGGAAGGGTCATCGTTTTGGAGGATGACTTGGTGGTGGCGCCCTATTTTCTGCGCTTCATGAACGATGCCTTGGAAACTTATAAGGACGAGGAGAAGGTGGGACACATACAGGCTTGTGACTTCACACGCAGCAGAGAGCTGCCCCCAACCTTCCTCATCAAGTGGACAGGGTCGTGGGGATGGGCCACGTGGGCACGTGCCTGGAAGCTCTATAACCCCGACGGCAGCGCACTGCTGCATGAGCTTGAAGACCGGCACCTCACCAATACGTTCGACTTTAACGGCAAGTACATCTTCACAAAGATGCTGCGTAATCAGGTAGAAGGCAAGAACGACTCTTGGGCTATACGCTGGAACGCGTCGCTCTTTCTGCATGACGTGCTCTCACTTAATGTGGGCAGGTCGCTGGTAAGCAACGTAGGGCTGGACGGAAGTGGCACAAACTCAACGGCACTAGACCCCTATACCTCTGATTTATGGATGGAGCCGTTGCCTGTAGAGAAGATTATCCCGATACAGGAGAACCTGGATGCCAGGCATATATATGAGATGTATTATGCCCATACCTACACCTTGTGGAACCGTGCGCGCCAGCGTTTGGCCCAGATAATGGCACGATGGCACCTCAAAAAGAACCGGGCTTAAGGCCGCAGGCGCTTCAGCCACTTGTTGAGCGTGGTGAGATTAACGCCCGTGAGCATGGAAATCATCGTCATGAAAAACGAAGTAAAGAGCTTCGGCTGCCAGGGATAGATGACGGCCGCGCGCCAAAACTGACAGAAGGCGTAGCCATATTGTCGTGACAGGAGGCCCGTTACCATCTGCTGTTTGTGCCAGGCTGACACGAAGAGTCGGATGCCCGGCTTGCCACGACCCTCCTTCAGCAGGCTGTCGAAGTGCTTGTTTACCTTGCGTATGGCTGCTATTGGGCGGTGCTCGCGCCCTACCGTGCCCGTGAGATAGGTGAGCGTGACCTTGTTGCAGAATGCTATGGGCGAGAAAAGAGCCACACGTGCCATGAAATAACGATCCTCGCCGCTGGGCAAGCCTACCATAAATCCACCCGTCTTATCGATAACCGAGACGCTGATGGCCAGTACTCCGATTTGGAAAAGCACGTCAGACGACTTGCCGGCCAGCTCGTAATAGTTGGTCAGCACACCCTCATAGCCCTCTTTCAGGCTGCTTGCCAGCTTCGGCCTGACGGGCTCCTTGCCCTCTTCCTTCATCTCATAGCTCGTAGCAAACACCTTGCACGACGGGTATTTTGTGATGAGATGGTGCATCAACTCAAGATGACAGTCTTTCCAAACATCGTCGCCGTCGAGCAGGCAGATGTATTTGGCGCCCAGCTTCTTTGCTTCGGCTATGCCATGATTGCGTGCTGCCGACACGCCTTGGTTGGTCTGGCTGAACAGATGAATGCGCTTGTCGGTGAAGTTGTGCACCACTTGCACGCTGTTGTCGGTAGAACCGTCGTCTACTATCACCACGCAGAAGTCGGTGAAGCGTTGTGCCAGCACCGAGCGGAGCGTGTTGCTGATGTATCTCTCCTTATTATATAAAGGTATAACAATGCCAAATTCCATTACGCCTTCCTCCTGATGGGCTCTGTGATGATGCGCTTGAGCATGGCGCCCTTGCGCAGTTGGCTGCCCACATCCTTACAGTTAGCAATCATTTTCATATATTCGTCGTCGGTCAGACGGCTGATGGCCTGCTCAACATCGCCCAAACCGTCGACGGCAATGCCTAGATGGCGGTTCACAATGAAGTTTGCCACGGCCGATTGTCGCCATACGATGACGGGAAGTCCTGCAGCCAGATAGAGCGAAAGCTTGTGTGGCAGGTTATAACGCAGATAGTCGCCCAGCTGTCCGCTGCATGTTGCCATGCTGTCACCATCCCACACCAGGCCCCAGCCGCCCTCTATGGCTGCCGTGTGGTCGCTGTCGAAGCTGCCCCGATAGCTCATGTGGCTGCAAGAGTCATAAGCTTGGCCGCCACCGCCATAGAGTTGAAACGTGACATGGCTGAAAGGATGACGCGAGAGCTCGGGAAGGAAAGCCGACTTGCCCAGGTTTCCAGCGAAGACAATCTCATTCTTATGCGCGAAGATGTCGCTCTGCTCGCGAAAATCATCGTCAGAGTAATAGTCGAAGAGGCCCAGCACCACCATGGGCGTGGTCACCCCGTGCTCTGATAGCCACTCTTTCATGGCCTCGGTGTGCACGATGAGCAGGTCGGCAGCCTGAAAAATGGCCTTCTCGGTGAGCGCTTCGGCGGGTGTGCGCAGCATGAGCACGTCGTGAATGATGAGTGCCACGCGGCATTGCAGGGCATGCAGCCAGCCGAAGACCGTGGGCAGGCTCTTCTTGCACGATGTGGGATACTGATAGTAGAGTTCGTTGTGGCGCCCTATGC
>DLDC01000011.1:0-5303 GCA_002480935.1 Prevotella sp. UBA7782
TATCCTATGCCGTGTGGTGGATAAGGCAGAGCATCCTGCAAGCCATAGCCGAACAGAGCCGGCTGGTAAGGATGCCGCTCAACCAAGTGGGCTCTGCCAACAAGATAAACAAGATGCTCAACCGCTTCGAACAAAAGAACGAGAGGCGCCCAAGCCTTGAGGAAATAGCGGAAGAGATAGACTTGCCGGAGGAGAAAATCATCGACGCGATGAAGGTTTCCACGCGTCACGTATCGATGGATGCTCCGATTTCAGACGATGCCGACAACAGCTTGCTCGACATTCTGCCCAACAACAACGCCCCGGCCACCGACAGCGAGCTGGTGCAAGAGTCGCTCAAAGAAGAGATTGGGCGCACGCTCCAAACCCTGGGCGAGCGCGAGCGCAGCGTGATAGAGGCTTTCTTCGGCATCAACCAGCCCGAGCTCACACTCGAAGAGATAGGCGACCGCTTCGGCCTGACAAGGGAAAGAGTGAGGCAGATAAAGGAGAAGGCCATCCGAAGGCTGAGGCATAACACAAAAAACAAGATATTAAAATCATATTTAGGACAATAAAGAGATAGGTGTTTATATGAGATTTTTAAGGTATTTAACGGCTGTTGCCTTCTTGGCTTGCATGGCATTGCCGGCCAGCGCCAAGATGGTTGACAAGGTATATGTATTTGGGTTGGCCGCTTCTTTCAACGATTCGCTGGTTTACATCACCGACATCTTCGAAGTAGACAGCGCTTATATAGAAGACAACCGCACGCATTTCCTCCTCAACCGCGGCGACTACTCTTACCAACTACGCAATTACTTCCGCCAGAAAGGCATGGGCGACCGCACATGCGTCACCTATTGGGCCATGGATGCCAAGTCTATTGAGAAGCAATATGCCAAAGTCAAGAAGCTATATACGGAGAAAAGCAAAGACCGCTACAACGTTCAGTTTCTCACAGCTAAGGACTTTAGATACACTGCTGTGAAGCCTGCCGAAGCGCAAGAANNGAAGAAGACGCTCAGCCTGCCAAGAAAGAAAAGAAAGACCGGGGCAGAAAGCCGGAAGGAAAAAGCAACGGCAACACTACGCCATCGCATGGCGAACATCCTGAAGGAGGCATGAATGGTGAACCGCGCTGATGACTTCGTGATAGCAGGGCACAGAATGCGCATGAGCTTTGAGCAAGAGGTTAACGGCACGTGGCTCATACCTTCGCTCAACCACTTCAAGGTGCAGCATTCTGACAGCGAGGAGCCTCTGCTGAGCATCACGGTAGACGACAGTTTGAGGCCCGTTCCCAAGCCGCAGCGCGAGCGGATAGGCAAGNNGTTTGACACCGGAAACGGCGACATCGTGGTAGACAGACTGCCCGACGGGGGCTATCAGTACATCATGAAGGACTTGCAAAACTATGACGTTGCGCTCATCATATCCAACAAGTCGTTCAGCAACTGCCGCGTGGCTCTAAACGGAAACCTCAGAATGAGGGCCTACGGACTAAATGGCGCGGTGATGATGGCCTTTGCCTACGCCTCTGCTCTGAGGCAAACACTGCTCATACATGCGTCACTTGTGCGAAAAGAAGGCCGGGGATACGCCTTCATAGCCAAGAGCGGAACGGGCAAAAGCACGCAAGTAAGCAACTGGCTAAGGTATATACCGGGCTGCGATTTGATGAACGACGACAACCCCATTGTGCGCATCATAGATGGCGAACCTTGGATTTTCGGCTCGCCATGGAGCGGAAAGACGCCATGCTACCGCAATGTCAAGGCCCGTTTGGGAGCCATAACTCGCATCGACCGGGCCAAAACAAACAGCATAGAGCGGCTCAAGCCCCTGCAAGCCTTCACATCCCTGCTGCCCAGCTGCTCGTCTATGAAGTGGGATGAGGATATATACAATGCGGTGTGCGACACCGTGACGCGCGTTGTAGAGACCTCTAAGCTATACATATTACATTGCCTTCCTGATGAAGCATCGGCTCTGTTATGTTACAAGAACATATCCAAATAAAAGAAATACAGTTGCCCAACGAGGTTCTGCTGCCTGAGGTGACAGCTCTGCTTGATAGCGGTCACACCGTAACCATCAAGCTAAGAGGCTTCTCTATGCGCCCTTTCCTGGAAAACGACCGCGACAAGGCGCTGCTCACCAAGCCCATAAAGCCCCAAGTGGGCGACCCTGTGCTGGCCGAGATAAGGCCAAAGCACTTTGTGTTGCACCGCATCGTGCGCATCAAGGGGCAGCAAGTCACGCTGCGGGGCGACGGCAACTTGGGCACAGAGACGTGCACCCTGCATGACATAAAGGGCGCGGTGATAGGCTTCTATCGCAAAGGGCGCAACCATCTGGACCGCACCGACGGCATGAAATGGAAAGTTTACTCCTGGATATGGATGCATCTTTTGCCCGTAAGGCGCTATTTGCTGGCCGCCTACCGCAGGATATGGATAAGGCTTTTCGGGCCTATTTAACAACAAACTTGATTATGAGAGAAAAAAAAGGATTTAGTTTGCGCCAGGTTTGTGGCGAGTATATCATGGTTGCTGTAGGAAAAGAGAACATCGACTTCAGCAATGTTGTCAGCATGAATGAGACATCTGTCTTTCTTTGGAACACCTTTCAAGATAAGGATTTCACGGAAGAAGACATGGCCAAGGCCTTGTTTGACGAATACGATGTGAGCATGGAGAATGCCCGCAAAGACGTAGCCGACCTCGTGAAGCAATGGGCTTTGGCGGGCATCATAGAGGGCGAAGACGTGCCGGAGGTTGCTCCTGCCGCTGGGCCAGAGGCTCCTCAATCATCAGAAGCGGCCGAAAAGCCCAAGAAGGAGGGCTTCTTCAAGCGGCTGCTGCATAAGTAGCAGTCGGCAACCATAGCCGAAAGAGGCTCTGCAACAAGACATATCGTCCTTGTGCAGAGCCTCTTTTTTAATTACATTCACCACCCTATAACGGAGAACCTTTACAGATTTTGCTCAAACCACTGGGCTATCTGGCGCAACAGGTGGTTGCGTGTGTTGCCGCCATATATGCTGTGATTTCGGTTAGTATAATAGTTCTCTTTAAAGTCTTTGTCATGTTGTACAAGCGCCTCAGCATATTCAAAGGTGTTCTGAGGGTGCACATTGTCATCTGCCATGCCGTGACAGATAAGCAGAGAACCATGCAACTTGTCGGCCCGGGTGATGGGATTGACGGCATAACCGTCGGCATTCTCCTGCGGAGTACGCATATATCGTTCGGTATAAATGGTGTCATAATACTTCCAATTGGTGGGAGGAGCCACGGCAACACCTGCCTTAAACACGCCACGACCCTCACTCATAGACATGAGCGTGTTGAAACCGCCGAAGCTCCAGCCCCATATACCGATGCGGGCGGAGTCTACATACTGCTGCTTGGCAAGCCAAATAGCCGTCTCAACCTGGTCTTTCGACTCCAAATCGCCTATATGCAGGTAGGTGCTTTTCTCATAATCGGCACCGCGGCCGCCCGTTCCTCTGCCGTCTACGCACACCACGATGTAGCCTTTCTGCGTGAGATAGGCATCAAAGAGGGCACCATTGCCCATAGAGCCCACGCCCCAGTTGTCTATAACTTGCTGATTGCCGGGCCCGCTATACTGGAAGAGGATGACGGGATATTTTTTATGGGCGTCGAAGTCTGCCGGCTTCACCATCCATCCGTTCAGCTTCACGTCTTCTTGCGTGGTAAAGGCAAAGAACTGAAGATCGGGTCTGTCAACGTCCTTGAGCTTGTCTTGCAGCTCCTTATTGTCGAGCATGGTGCGCAAGAGCTTGCCTTTCTGGTTGTGTATAGTATATATATATGGTGTGTTTCGGTCGCTCCATGTGTTGAGGAAGTACTTAAAATCGGTAGAGAAGATGGCACTGTTCCATCCGTTTTGCTCGGCCAGAGCCTTTGAAGTGCCGTTGGCCAGCGCCACATACACCTCTCTCTGCATAGGCGTCTTCTTGTCTGCCTGATAGTAAGTGCAACCAGTTGCCTCGTCATAGCCATACACCGCAGTAACCTCATACGAGCCCTTGTCTATCTGTCTGATGAGTTTGCCATTCATGTCATAGAGATATAAGTGCATATAGCCATCCCTGTCAGAAGGTAAGACGATGTGGTTCTTGGTCGTCACGATGCCTTCCATAGCCTCTTCCTTCACATACTTGGGCACGCTCTCCCTGATGATGAGCTTGCAAGCGCCTGTAAGCGGGTCGGCCTTATAGATGTTCAACACGTCCTGATGGCGGTTCATGGTGAAGATAAGGATGCTCTTCTGGCCCTCTATGGGCAGCACGCGAGGCACGTAGCCGTCGCTGTCGAGCGGCAGGTCATACTGTCTGATCTTGCCATCGGCTATGTTACATGTCCAAACACTCACCTTGGCGTTCTGCTGTCCGGCCTTAGGATACTTGTAGCTGTAGAGTCCGGGATAATCAGCATACTGCTTTTGGTCGGGGTTAGAGCCCTCGAAGAGCTGCAAGGAGTAGGTCTTCACACGGCTTTCGTCATATTTTATCCAGCTCAGCGTAGCGCCGTCGCCTCCCCAGGCCATGGCGTTGTTGAAGCTAAACTCCTCTTCATTCACCCAGTCGGGTATGCCGTTGATAATCTTTCCGAAGGCTCCGTCGGTGGTAATCTGCCGCTCTTGCTTGCCGTCAGTCACAAAGATGTTGTTAGCTCTGACGAAAGCCACGCGCCTGGAGTCAGGCGAAAAGGTGGGCACTTGCTGCGGTCCGCCCGCCGACAGCTGCCTCATCTGCTGGCTCTTCACATCATATAGATAGAAGTCGGCCGTGAAACTGCGGCGATAGATGCGGTTATAGTCTTTCTGAATGAGCATATATTTACCGTCATTGCTCAGCTGATAGTCTTCAAACGCGTCTATCTTACTGCCCGTGGTGTGCTCTTTGTCAAAGAGAACCCCTGTCTGCTTGCCTGTAGCAAAGGAGTATTTCACTACTTGCCGTCCGTCTTCTGAAATCTGCGCATACTCAGACCCGCCCGCCAGAGGGTGCACTCCCGTAATGCGCTTGGCACTGTAAGTGCCGTCGGTAAAAGCTTTCAGCGTAAGGGGATTGCCCGCATGAGATGCGGCAGCTATGAGCATTGCAGTGCACATGGTGATGATTTTCTTCATTATATATTTTTTATTTGTAAGCTAAGTGATAGGCAAAATTACAAAGAATTCACTAAATTTGCAAGTTATAATCATAAATTCAGAGCTTTGACAGAAAAACATTACAACGACTTTGGAAGTTGGATACGCCGTCACTTCCACGAAAAGGTGCAGAAATT
>DLDC01000011.1:5311-6262 GCA_002480935.1 Prevotella sp. UBA7782
CGGGCTTTACATGTCCCAACCGAGACGGCAAACTGTCGCACGGCGGATGCGTGTTTTGCGACAACCGCACCTTCAGCCCGGCCTACTGCAACGGCGTGAAAGGTGTGGCCGAGCAGCTGGAAGCCGGCAAACGCTTCTTCGCAAGGAAATATTCGGAGATGAAATACTTGGCCTACTTCCAGTCTTTCACCAATACCTATGCCCCACTCTCGCGGCTCAAGGAGCTGTATGAGGAGGCTTTGCACGTTACCGACGTGGTGGGCATCGTCATAGGCACGCGTCCCGACTGTGTAGACGCGCCCCTGCTAGACTATCTGCAACATCTTGCCGAGCACCATTTTGTGATGATTGAGTATGGCATAGAGAGCGCCAACGATGCCACGCTGCGCTACATCAACCGCGGACACAACTTTGCCTGCGCGCAAAGAGCGGTGGTCGAGACGCACAAGCGAGGCCTGCTGACCGGGGCACACGTCATCTTGGGCCTGCCCGGCGAACCGCCTGAAGAGAGCCTCAGGCAGGCTTCGGTCATCTCCGACCTGCCTATCGACATGCTCAAGATACATCAGCTGCAGGTCATCAAAGGCACAAAGCTGGCCGAGATGTATCAGGAAGAGCCGTTCAGCCTCTACTCGCCAGAAAGCTATATGAATCTTGTCATAGAGTATATTCGCAGACTTCGTCCGGATATAGTGCTCGACAGGTTTGTCAGCCAGTCGCCTTCCGGTCTCTTGCTGGCTCCTAAATGGGGTCTGAAAAACCATGAGTTCACCGACAAATTAGACAACAGAATGGTCGAACTAGATGCTTGGCAGGGCGACAAAGCAGTCTGTCAGTTAGACTGTTAAGCCCCTATAAGAATGAAGCCTGCGCCTATCCGGAAGACAAGCGCAGGCTTATGAGAAAGTTAAATAGGCCTTTTTACAACGCAAAATAGGCACTTTTGCAAGC
>DLDC01000009.1 GCA_002480935.1 Prevotella sp. UBA7782
GTGGTGGGGTTGTAGTAGGCGTTAACGGTTTGTGGAGTCATCAGCCACTCGTCCTTGTCTACTGGCTTTCCGGCCTTGTGCTCTATCTCATAGTCTGTCGCAAACTCCCTGCACGCCAGCACATTGTCATAATATGACTTGCTGGGATCGATGCTCAGCTTGCTGTAGTCCTTCCATTTGTTGGGATAACCTATCTTTACGTAGAACTTATCCAGCTTCTTGTGAGCGTTGAGCTTGGTGCTGTCGCTCATCCATGTTTGCGCGTCGATGCGCTCGCCCAGTGATATTTGCAGGTTGCGCACCAGCATCTCCATCATCTTCTTAGACGATTCGGGGAAGTAACGTTGTGCGTATATGCGTCCGAGAGCCTCGCCCATCTGGTTCTGCACCTGACTTGTGGCGCGTCTCCACAGCGGATAGTCTTCTTTACGGCCCGACATGGTGCGTCCGANNCCGAAGAAGTCGAAGTTGGCCTCCCTAATCTCGTCTGTGAGGTATGAGGCCGAGCTCATCAGCACGTCCCACTCCATCTGCGCGCGCATCTCGTCAGCGGTTTGCAGGCTCATAAGAGCGTTGAGGCCCTCAAAGAACTTAGGCTGTCCCACAACCATTTCTTGTATGTAAGCCTTGTTAATGCCCTCTGCCTGAGCCATATCTGCCAGTTTGATGTTGGGATATTTGGCGTTGAACTCCTGCAGAGTCATCTTGTTGTAGTTGGCTTGCGGGTCGCGCAGCTCGGTGTTAGACTTGGATATGAGCGCCAGCTCGGTCTCCATGCGCATGATGGCATCACTCTTTTGGCGTGCCTGCTCGTCGCTGAAGCCGTAGAGCTTAAACATTCTGGCAATGTGCTTGTGGTAAGCCTCGCGTATGGCAACGGTGGCTGAGTCGTTGTTTACATAGTAGTCGCGCTGTCCGAGTGTCAGTCCGCCCTGCATCAAGTTAAGGATATTCATGGTGACATTCTTCTCGTCTGCGCCGAAACCGTAGCCAAAGGGCACGCCATATTCCATCTTCTGATACTTGAGCTGTATCTTCCTGAGGTCGTCCTTAGTCTTTGCGGCCTCTATCTCATCCAGCAATGGCTTTACAGGAGCAATGCCGGCCTTGTTGCGGGCGTCTACATCCAGCGCCATTTTGTAGAAGTCTGAGAGCTTCTGCTCAAGTGTTCCCTTTGCGTACTTCTTCTTCTTAAGGTCGGTAAGAATGCTGTTGATGCGCTTGTTGTTGTCTTCTCCCAGCTGGTCGAAGCTGCCGAAGCGGCTGTAGGCTGCGGGCAATGGATTGAGTTTCTGCCATCCGCCGGTGGCGAACTGGTAGAAGTCGTCTTGTGGGCGCACGCTCTTGTCGAAGTTCTTGTCGAGCAATCCCGATTTGCTCTGAGCGATACCGGTTAATGGTAATGCGGCCATCATTACAACGGGAATAATTTTCTTCATGTGCATATTTTATAGTTTAGATATGTTGTTCTTATATGTCGTGTCGTCACTCTTGCTCTTTCTGTATGTCCTCTACGCGCTCCGAGAGCGTGAGCCACTTGTCGTTTTCGGCGTCAAGTGCCTGCTTGAGGGTGGTATATTCGGTTACCAGCTCCATGTTGGCGGCGTTTTCGGGCTTCATAAACAGTGCGTCGAGCTCCTTTACGCGCTTCTCCATGGTGGCTATCTTGCGTTCGCACTCCTGCACATCGCGCTGCGCCTTGCGCAACTTCTTTTGTTGTGCCTTGTGCTCGAGATAGTTTTGCTTGCCTGCCGATGGCTTTTCGTCGTCGCTGGTGGCGGGTTGTGCCTGTGTGGCGGGCTGTTGCCGGCTGATGGCCTCGTTGATGCTGTCGGCATTCTTGCTCTGCAGCCAGTCGTATATGCCGCCGATGTGCTCGCGCACCTGCCCGCCTCCAAACTCATACACCTTGCTCACCAGTCCGTCTAGAAACTCTCTGTCGTGGCTCACAATGATGGCCGTGCCGTCGAAAGCCTTGATGGCTTCTTTCAGAACATCCTTAGAGGGCATGTCGAGATGGTTGGTGGGNNTCATCGAGGATGAGCAGGTTGACGGGCTCGAGCAGCAGCCTTATCATAGCCAGACGCGACCGCTCACCGCCCGAGAGCACCTTAACTTTCTTTTCGGAAGTCTCGCCACCGAACATAAAGGCGCCCAGCAGGTCGTTTATCTTGAGCCGCATCTCGCCCGTTGCCACACGGTCTATGGTGTCGTATATGGTCAGATCCTCGTCTAGCAGTTGGGCTTGGTTCTGCGCGAAGTAGCCTATCTGCACGTTATGTCCTATCTTCAGCTTGCCCGTGAAGGGTATTTCGCCCATGATGCATTTCACCAGCGTAGACTTACCCTCGCCGTTCTTGCCCACAAAGGCCACTTTCTCGCCGCGCTTGATGGTCAGGTTGACGTTGCTGAAGACAGTGTGGCTGCCATAGTCTTTGCGCACATCCTGACAGATAACGGGATAGTCGCCACTGCGAAGGCAAGGTGGAAACTTCAGATGCATGTGCGCGTTGTCCACCTCATCCACCTCTATGGGCACAATCTTCTCCAGTTGCCTGATGCGTTGCTGCACTTGTACGGCCTTGGTGGCCTGATAGCGAAATCGCTCTATGAAGGCTTTGGTGTCGGCAATCTCTTTTTGCTGGTTTTCATAAGCCCTCATCTGCTGCTCGCGGCGCTCCTTGCGCAGCACCACATACTGGTCGTATTTCACCTTGTAATCTTCTACATGGCCGCACGTAATCTCCAAGGTGCGGTTGGTAACGTTGTTGATGAAGGCCCTGTCATGGCTCACCAAGACCACTGCTTTGGCCGATTGCTGCAAGAATTGTTCAAGCCATTGTATGCTCTCTATATCAAGATGGTTGGTGGGCTCGTCCAGAAGGAGCACGTCAGGCTTGCGCAACAGTATCTTGGCAAGCTCTATGCGCATGCGCCAACCGCCCGAAAACTCTTTGGTGGGGCGGTCGAAATCTTCTCTGGCAAAGCCCAGTCCGACAAGCGTGCGCTCTATTTCGGCCTCATAGTTTTCGCCGCCCATCATCATGTAGAGCTCGTGTTGCTGGGTGAATTGCTCCACCAGATGCGCGTAACCGGCCGACTCGTAGTCGGTGCGGTCGGCCATTTCCTGCTGCATCTGCTCCAGCTGCGACTTCATCTTAGTGTGGTCGGCAAAGGCTTTGCGTGCTTCTTCCAGCACGGTGGTGTCGTCGCTGAGCTTCATAACCTGCGGCAAATAGCCTATGGTTGTGCCCGATGGGCATGACACGGTGCCCGATGTGGGTTTCTGCAGTCCGCAGAGAATCTTGAGCATCGTTGATTTTCCTGCTCCGTTCTTGCCCACCAACGCTATCCTGTCGTGCTCGTTGATGACGTAACTAACATCCTTAAAAAGCGGCTTCACGCCGAATTCTACTGTAAGGCCTTCTACTGATACCATGAAATAGCTTGTATATTTAACGTGCAAAGATAAGAATTTAATTTTTATCAGCAAAATATTCAAGTCATCATCTTGCTTTTTCTATCGTCACATAATGTAAAATTTTCAGAGCCATTTGCCCTACGGCTGTGAGTCATGTCATGTTTTTTGGCATCTCAAACGGCCGTTTTTACAGCGCGAAAGTGCCTGTTTCGGCTTGCGAAATGGGCATTTTGAGCGCGTCAAAAGGACTATATTGCAACGCTATTGAGTATCAGTGAGTTAGCGAGATGCCTAAGAGCGTATGGCTGAAAGGTTTTGATGGCCCGATTTGTAACGTTATTTTATCAGCTCATGTGCTCTTGCCTGATGCCTTACGCTGTTGTGCTCATCTCGCTCACTTCTTCTTTCTGCATCAGCCGGAAGGGCGAGTGACGCTCATTATAATACTTATGCAG
>DLDC01000152.1:0-3578 GCA_002480935.1 Prevotella sp. UBA7782
GAAGGCGAAACTTACCCAGTGGTAAAAGTCGAAATCTCAAGTTCCTCTCATCCTTTCTATACAGGAAAGAACAAGCTTGTTGATACAGCCGGCCGCGTAGACCGCTTCATGAACCGCTACGGTAAGTTGAAGAAGTAAAGCATGGGCGCCTTGAGCGCTGTGCTTATATCACAAAAGCTATTAAAGGAGCACTCTGGCGTAGTTGCATATGCGCACGGGGGCTCCTGTTTTGTTTTTTACACCCAACAAGAAAATGAAGAATATCCTTTATCTCACGATGACGCTTTCCTGTGCGCTGCTGCTTGGAGCCTGCGGAGGAAGCGATGACAGCGGCGAAGGCCAACAACCTGAGCAGGTGACAAACAGCAACGCCAATGACAACTCAGCCATTAAAGAGCTGTCGAGGCTGGAGTTTCCGAAAGTGAGAACAGACGGAAGCAGCATCGTCATCATACATCACACCGACGACAGCTATGGGCCTGACGGCGTGAACTACTCCGTGGAGTGGGACACAAGCAAGAAGTCGCAACGCTGGTCATGCTATGAAATGTATAATGGATTTGGCGGCAACGCCGGCTATTACGGCACTTTTGAGGAAGACCCCGACGTGCCTGTGGCTGCAAGATTCAGCAATACGAACGAGATGTACAGCGGGTCGGGCTTCACGCGCGGACACATCTGCCCCTCGGCTGACCGGCAATACTCTAAGGAGGCCAATCATCAGACCTTCTACTACACCAATATGCAGCCGCAATACTATAACTTCAACGCGGGAAAAGACTACACCGGAATATGGGTCAGGCTGGAAAATCAAATCAGAACATGGGCCAAACACTCTACTTACACCAACGGCAGAAGCACGCCCGACACCCTCTATGTGGTGAAGGGAGGTACCATAGACGGCGAAAACAAGATACTGATGCGCATCAAAGGGAGCCTCATCGTGCCCCGATACTTCTTCATGGCCGTGCTGTGCAAGAACACCATGGGATATAAGGCCATCGGATTCTGGATGGAACACACACAGAACGGTTCGCCCGAACTGTCGATAGCCGACGTGGCTGTGAACATAGACGAGCTTGAAGAGCGCACGGGCATAGACTTCTTCTGCAACCTTCCGGATGCAACGGAAGAGGCTGTGGAGAGCCTGCCACGCAATCAGGTGCTCAAAGCATGGGGCTTGCAGTAGAGCCACATGGGTGAGCCTGAAAGACTAGCATCAACAGTAAAGCCCCTTCCCACAGCAGCAGGAAGGGGCTTTATTGTGTTTTACGCGCAACGGCCAGGGCTTAACGGTCAGCTAAGCTGAGCTGCTTGAGCTGCTCGCCAGCCAGCGAATACATGGTGAAGGTGCCGCTCTCGTAGGTGGCAAGCGTGGGTTGGTTGCCGTTTTTAGGGAAGGTGATGGAGCCCGTGTTGCATATCACGGTGCCATTGATGCGCTCCAGCTCCCACAAATGGGTGTGTCCGTATATCACGGCATCATACTTTCCGGCCGGCAAATTCTCCTTATTATATATATGTCCGTGCGTAAGCAGCAACTTGCGACCCTCATCTACCAGCAGCATATAGTCTTGCATAATGGGAAAATGCAGCAGCATCTGGTCTACCTCAGCATCGCAATTACCCCTCACGGCAACTATCTTATCGGCCAAAGGATTAAGCTTGGCCACGATGCCTTTGGCATCTAAGCCTTCGGGCACACGGTTGCGCGGACCGTAATTGAGTATGTCGCCCATCAGGCAAAGCATGTCACACTGCCACTTATGGCCCAGCTGTAGAGCCTGTTCGAGCGCGGGCAGAGAGCCGTGAATATCAGATAAGAGAAGATACTTCATATACTTGTGTGTTGAAAAGGTGAATGGCTCAACGCTCGGTGCACATGATGCGTGGCCGCCAATACTTCTGATCGACGATGAGAATGAGCGTGGGATTCATCGTCCAGGACAACGACTGACCGTAATTAACATGATAGGAAAGCTCAAGATACTTCTCGCTCTCCCACAGCAGCAAGGGTTCTATCTCAACATAACGTGAGGCTGGGGGCAGCTGAACGACGATAACAAACTCCTTATCGAAGTTGATGGGGTAAGGAATGGCATCAGAGCCCATGTGAGCGGCAATGCCAAACATGCTGAAAAACTTCTGATTGCTGAGTATAACCGTGTCTACGGGAGCGATGACACTGCGCAACGGAAAGTAGTTATCGGCTATAACATAGTCTACCTTGGATTGTGCCCTGCTTCCTAAAGCCAGCATCATGGTGCAAAACACCATCAAAATTGTTCTTTTCAGCATTATCTATCTGTTTTATTTGCGGGTGCAAAGGTACTGAATTTATCATCGTAAGCCATTCATGCCTATAATAAATAGTGTTAAGCAACTCTTCGTCAACCTTAAAAAGTGACTATATAGAACATCTGAAACGCCCCAAAAGAGACATTCAAAGGATGCCGGCGAGGGAGAGGAAAGTGACAGAGACGAAAAATTTAAGTCTATTTGGCTCTTTTGTTTGAGATAATATGCTTAACTTTGTAGAAAAGAAGGAGGTGTCATCATGAGCATTTTTCATCATTGGACGCAGGACTTGGATGACAGATATGGGTGGAACGACCCTTACCTGAGCAGCCGCACGCTGTCGCAACCCGACTGCCTGACCAGGCAGAACGGCCGTAATCATCGCAAAGACTCGACGAGCCCTGTGCTTCATGGCAAATAAACAGAACGTATGTTGAAAGACTTTTTCCTGGTAGGAGTGGGTAGCTTTATGGGTGGCTCACTGCGCTTTCTGGTGTCAAGAGCCGTGCAGGCCGTAGCTGTTGTGTCGTTTCCGTGGGGCACACTCACCGTAAACGTGGTGGGCTGTCTGCTCATGGGGCTCTTTTCCGGGCTCGATTATCACGGCAACTACCTCTCGCCGTCGGTCAAGCTGCTGCTCACAACGGGCTTCTGTGGCGGCTTCACCACTTTCTCTACCTTCATGAACGAGAACAACGCCTTGCTGAAAGACGGCAATTTTCTGCTCTCGGCGGCTTATATATGCGTGAGCCTGGGCGTGGGTTTCGTGTGTCTCGTCATTGGGAACCAAATAGCTAAAATCATTTAATCATGGAAAAGATACTAAGAATATATCTGAGCAGCACCGATACATATAAGCATCAGTCGCTCTATGAAGTCATCACGCGCAGCGCAAAGCAGTTTGGCATAGACGGAGCTACGGTGTTGCGGGGCTCCATGGGGTTTGGCAAGAGCAGCCAACTGCGCTCGGATAAGTTCTGGGAATTTAATCTCAAGCAGCCCATCGTGATAGAGATGATAGACGAGGAGGATAAGTTGCTGACCTTTACGGACAATCTGAAGACGCTGATGAGCGATATACCGAAAGGCATTCTCATCACCATGGAAGACGTAAAGGTGCTCTATCATAAGACGGGGGTGAAGGCTTAAGGGAGCGGACGGGCAATGCCGAGCCGGCAAAAGGCTCACTGACAGCATGCTAAGGAGGAAAGACAAGGGCACATAAAAAGGGATGCAATGATGTTGCACCCCTCTTTATGAGCCGATACCCGGACTCGAAC
>DLDC01000152.1:3583-14572 GCA_002480935.1 Prevotella sp. UBA7782
CCAACTGAGCCATATCGGCAAATGCGGTTGCAAAGGTAACACTTTTTTCTACCACAGCCAAAAAAAATCACTGTTTTTTCAGCTTTTCACGCAAGTACTGCCCTGTAACGCTCTGCTTGCAAGCTGCAACTTGCTCGGGAGTGCCGGCAGCAACCAGCTTTCCTCCACGGTCGCCGCCATCGGGGCCGAGGTCTATAACATAGTCGGCACACTTCACAACGTCAAGGTTATGCTCTATCACTATGACGGTATGACCGTTGTCTATGAGCTGTGAGAAGGCGTCGAGCAATCGGGATATGTCATGAAAATGCAATCCGGTGGTGGGCTCATCAAAGATGAAGAGCGTGGGATCTTGCTTTCCCTGCCCAATGAAATAGGCCAACTTAACGCGCTGGCTCTCGCCTCCTGACAGCGTGGAAGAGTTTTGTCCTAGCTTGATGTAGCCCAATCCCACGTCGGCAAGAGGCTTTAGCTTGGCCGCTATGCCTTTCTGGCCGGCCGAAGTAAAGAATTCTATGGCCTCAGACACGGTCATGTTGAGCACGTCGTTCACGTTCTTGCCCTGAAAGAGCACGTCGAGTATTTCTTTCTTGAACCGTTTGCCGTGGCAAGACTCGCATGGAATGACCAGATCGGCCATAAACTGCATCTCTATGGTTACCACTCCGGCACCCTTACACTCCTCGCATCGGCCTCCGTCTGTGTTGAAAGAGAAGTATTGCGGGGTGAGTCCGAGCTGCTTGGCAAGGGGCTGCTCAGCATAAAGCTTGCGTATATCGTCCCATGCCTTGAGGTAAGTTACGGGGTTTGAACGCGAGCTCTTGCCTATAGGATTTTGATCTACCATCTCTATATGGCTTATCTGTCGCCAGTCGCCCTCCATGCTGACATACTCGCCGGGTATCTCTGCCGGCTCATCAAACTTGCGCTTCATGGCCGGGAAGAGCGTTCCGCGAACAAGAGATGTCTTTCCGCTGCCCGAAACACCGGTAACAGCAGTGAGCACATTCAATGGAAACGTAACGTCAACCCCCTTCAGATTGTTCATCCTACAGCCCTTTAGCTGGATGCTCAGGTTCCATTTTCGCCGTGAGGAAGGTACGGTTATCTGCTCAGCGCCGGTGAGATACTTGATGGTGTGCGACAGGGGAAACTCCTTAACCAGCTGCTTTCCCCTTTCGTCGGCAGTGATATTGGCTACGTTTCCTTGGAATACTATCTCGCCACCGAGCCTTCCCGCGTCGGGACCAACGTCTATCAGATAGTCGGCACTGCGCATCATCTCCTCGTCATGTTCCACTACCATGACGGTATTTCCCAATGCCTGCAGCTTCTTGAGCACCGTGATGAGTTTGGCAGTATCGCGGCTGTGCAAGCCAATGGAGGGCTCGTCGAGGATATACAACGAGCCTACAAGCGAGCTGCCGAGCGACGTAGTGAGGCTGATGCGCTGGCTCTCGCCACCCGAAAGGGTGTTGGAGGGGCGGTTGAGCGTGAGGTATCCCAGCCCCACATCAACGATATACTGCAGGCGGTTGTTTATCTCGGTGAGCAAGCGCTTGGCTATCTGCGCCTCATGCTCGGTGAGCTGAAGACCGGCAAACCACTCTTTAAGATTCACTATGGGCATTTCTACAAGGTCGGTAATGGCCTTTCCGCCTATCTTAACCCATGTAGCCTCCTTCTTCAGGCGCGTGCCGTGACAGTCGGGGCACACTGTCTTGCCCCGATAACGGCTCTGCAGCACCCTGTACTGTATCTTATATTGGTTTTCCTTCACCATTTGGAAGAAGGCATCTATCGACACTTGGTCGTGGATATCCATGTTTTTCTCTGACGGAAGGCCATGCCAGAGCCATCCTCTCTCCTTTTGCGACAGCTCGTAATAGGGCTTGAAGATAGGGAAATTATCTTTTGCTGCCCTGCGGCAGAACTCCGTTTGCCACACCTTGAGCTTTTCTCCGTGCCAGCATTGCACGCATCCGTCGTAGACAGAGAGTGACGTATTGGGTATGACGAGCTTCTCGTCGATGCCTATAACCCTGCCGAAGCCCTCGCAAGTGGGGCAAGCGCCTAGCGGAGAATTAAAAGAAAAGAGATTGTCAGAGGGCTCTTCAAACTGTATTCCGTCGGCTTCGAAGCGGGTAGAGAAGTCATAAGCCAGGTGAGAGGGCAGCACCATGAGGCGGCAAGTGCCGTTTCCTTCATAGAAAGCAGTCTCTGCCGAATCGGTAAGACGGCTCACAAACTCCTTGCCATCCTCCACCGTGAGACGGTCGATAACTATATATATGTTGTCTGCCGTGCCATTGTCGGGATGACTCTCCAGCCATTCGTCTATGCGTGCGAAGGAGCCCTGGGCATAAATACGGCTATATCCTTCTTGCATAGCCATGGTGAGCTGCTGGCTCACGGTGCGTCCTTCGGCCACATGCAGGGGAGAGAGCAGCACAAACTTGGTGCCGTCTGCAAAAGAGCGTGCCTTGTCGAGCACGTCGGCTGTTGTGTGCCGCTTCACTTCCTCACCGCTTACGGGGCTGAAAGTGCGGCCGATGCGGGCATAGAGCAGGCGCAGATACTCATATATCTCGGTAGACGTGCCTACTGTAGAGCGAGGATTGCGCGACGAAACCTTCTGGCTGATGGCTATGGCAGGGGGCAATCCCTTGATGAAATCGCACTCCGGCTTCTGCATTCTGCCCAAGAACTGCCTGGCATAAGCCGACAACGACTCTACATACCTGCGCTGCCCCTCGGCATAAAGGGTGTCGAAGGCCAGTGAAGACTTGCCGCTTCCCGACACACCCGTCACCGCGATGAACTTGCCCCGGGGTATCTTGAGGCTGATGTTTTTAAGGTTATTTACTCTGGCTCCCTTAATCTCTATATACTTATCCATACGTCCGACATTTGTGTTATAAGGCAATGGCTCACTCAGACACGTGTCTTCTGTCAGCCCTGAGCGTCTGTTGCCTTAAAGAAAAGAAACAGGAAGAAAGTCCGCTGTACTGTTCATGGCAACCATTCTTCCTGTTTCGTTACAACCTTTATGTATGTTCTGTTACTATTCCGGATACTTAAACTTGTCTCCTGTCTGCTTGATGAGTGCGTGACGGGCATAGTTGCTGTAGCCCGGACGCTCCACCTTGGCTCCTATTCCGGCAGGTGTGCGCTTGAAGTGTCCGTTCTCTTCGGGCTTCACTGCCATATCGTTATACTTCACAATGAGGTATATGGCCAGCTTCTTCCATCGCTCCAGCATCTGCTGAGCCTTCTCGTTAGAGTAGTCGTTCAGGTACTTCAACGCTCCGGCTTTGTCTGAAGAGTAGAGCGAGAGTGCCTTCTTCTCAACGCTCTCCTGCTGTGCGAAGTAGCTCTTTTCCAACGAGTCGCGCACCAGCTTGAGGGATGGGAACATCTGGCTGTAGCGTGGATAAACCATGTTGCTCACCCAGTTGCACACCCAGAAGGCATTTTTATCGGAGAAGGTAACGGCATCTGCGCCCGGCGTATTGAAACATTCGGGCTGCACAGTGTTGCCGCAGTAGATGGGAACATAGGCTATCATGTTGCCATCGTCATTTCCCCACCATGTTATGCCGCCTATCTCGCGGGGCAACCAGCTCCTAAGCTGGCTGACATAAGAGAATCCTGTTTGCTGAGTGCTGGTAGGCCGCTCGTTGAAATACTTCTTTCCGTCTACCTCAAAGGTAAGTGGCGTTGGCCGGTAAGGCATCTCCCAGAGTCCCTGCCCCAGGTCTTGGTCGAGAGCCAGTGGCGTTCCCTCATAATGGTCGCGCATGTCTTGCTCAACATCCTGCACGCTGAGCTTCTTGTCAGGCACTATCCACAGAGGCATATCCTCGGCATTGGGGTCCTTGCCCAAGGCCCAACCAAGATACCTCGACATATCCTTGTGATGGTTGAAGAAGCTCCATACGCGAGCCTCACAATATCTTCTACCCTCGAAGTTGGGCATGGCATAAGCCATTTTCCAGTTAAAGTCTTTGTCTTTTCCGCTGAACCAACCCTTCTCACGGGCGAAGCTGATCATGTTTTTAGAATGCATCACCTCGGTGGGATAGCTGCTCACCAGCCCTATGCGGCTCTGGTTGGCGTGTCCGCAAATGGCGTTGTCGGGTATGCGCACGGCACACCACACCACCTTCTGATGCTTGTCGCCACCGCATCCCATCATCTCCATGATCCAAGCCTCGTTGGGATCGCAGATGGTAAAGGTTTCGCCCTCGCTGTTATAGCCGTATTTCTCGGCCAGAGAAGTCATCACTTTGATGGCCTCACGGGCATTACGTGCCCTTTGCAGGGCCAGATACATGAGCGAGCCATAGTCTATGACGCCCGTTGTATCAACCATTTCCTCACGTCCGCCATAGGTAGTCTCGCCTATGCTTACCTGATATTCGTTGATATTGCCGATGACATTATATGTTATGGGAGCCTCGGGTATGAAGCCATGGCTCTCATGCGTATCATAATCTATTATCTCTCTGCGCTCACCCTTGGCGTGCCTTCCGGCAGCATAGTGGCACAGTTTGGTGAACATGCCGTAGTCGTCGGCGTTATACGTGCAGATAACCGAGCCGTCGGTGCTGGCTCCCTTGGCCACGATAAAGTTGGTGCAAGCCCTTGCCGAGCAAGCCATCAACAGCAAGAATGCTGAAAAAAGAACTTTTCTCATAATGCTTTTATTATTAATCCTAACAAGCCTTGAAGCTCATGTCGAGCCCTTTCACGCTGTGGGTGAGAGCTCCCACGCTCACAAAGTCTACGCCCTGCAGGGCATAATCGCGTATGGTGTCTATGGTGATGCCGCCCGATGACTCCGTTTCAAAGCGTCCACCAATAAGTTCAACGGCCTTCTTTGTGTCTGGCACCGTGAAGTTATCGAGCCTGATACGGTCTACTCCGCCACACTCGAGCACCTGGTTGAGCTCGTCAAAGTTTCTCACTTCAATTTCTATCTTCAGGTCAAGGCTTTTCTGCTTAAGATATTCATGGCAGCGAGATATGGCATTGTGTATGCCCCCGGCAAAGTCTATGTGATTGTCTTTGAGCAGTATCATATCAAAAAGGCCTATTCTATGGTTCATGCCTCCGCCTATTTTCACAGCCTGCTTCTCCAAGATGCGCATACCAGGAGTGGTCTTTCGCGTGTCGAGAACATGGGTGTGGGTGCCCTCCAGACGCTCTACATAGCGGTGAGTCATGGTGGCTATACCGCTCATGCGCTGCATAATGTTAAGCATGATGCGCTCTGTTTGCAACAACGAGCGCACCTTTCCGCTGGCCACGAAGGCCACGTCGCCGGGCTTCACGTGTGCTCCGTCTTTGATAAAGACCTGCATGGTCATTGTTGGGTCGAACTTATTGAACACCTTACGGGCCATATCCACCCCGGCCAGGATGCCCTCTTCTTTTACCAACAGCTTACTTTTGCCCATGGCATCTTCGGGTATGCAACACAAAGTGGTATGGTCGCCGTCGCCAATATCCTCGGCAAAGGCCAGCTCAAGGAGCTTATCTTCTAATTCGTTGACACTTAACATATCTTATTCTTTTTACTTTTAAATATCTTCTTTTATAATTACATCGCCCTGCCATGCGTGCATGATGCCTTCAGCGTCACGCTTCAGAGCTATCACGCCGCCCAGCCACTCTGTCATGGGCAGCTCGTCGGTGAAGCTATAATAGTTCACCACTCTGTCACCGCATATCTCCACAACGGCCAAAGTTAGCTCCTGGTCCTGTGTAATGACCTTATGTGCCCCTACCCTACGCACTATTCGTCCTCCTTTACTGTACGCCTGTGATGGGCTGCGGCGCACTTCCTCCCGGCTGCGAGGGCCGTCCCAGTGGCGGAGCCACCGACCCGGGAGCATTGATAGAGTCGGCTGCCGAGGGCTGCGGCAGGGGCTTGATGTGCAGGCGCAGCAGCCTGATGTTGTACAGGAAGAGCAATCTGAGCGTAGATACGCTCTCATCGTCAGACGGTGGCGTGAGCATGATGAATCCCTTCACCTCTTTGATGCCCAGCTTGGCATTGTCATCAATGCGCAGCGAGTTGCTGAAGTTGTCCATCACATGCTGCGTCTGCGTGGCTATGCTGTCGTTGGCAAAGCGCACGGAGAGCACGGCTATGGCGTCGCGCATACCGTCTTGCACGATGTATTGCGAGAAGAAGTTCAGCATGACGGCATCTCCCTTATGGAAAGAAGAGTCGGTCTTGAGGCTGAACGACATGGCCGTGTAGGGCTCGTAGGGCGTGAGCACTGTTGATGAGCTGCCAGTCCACACGTTGGTGGTATCGCTGCTGAGAGAGCCTTGTCCCATGTTCACGTCGCCTGCCGAGGCTCCCATGGCCAGCATCTTGTCCTTATACCTGTCGGCCAGGTGCTCGTATATGTCGTGCAACCGCTCGGTGTGCCTGACATAATACTTCAGCGAGTGCTCAAACTCACTCTTTGTCACGCCATGCTTTCGCAGCACAGCCATCTGCAGCGCCTCGGCTTTCACCTCTCTTTGAGACGGGTCGGCAGTGTTGTCGTCCTGCCCTATGCTCCTTGCGAGGTGCCAGTCATACAGTATGTCCTCCATTTTTCCGGGCTGTATGATGTCCTTAGGAACCTGCGGTTTGCAGCTTGCCAATGCCACTACGGCCACCAGCAGCATCACCCATCTCCATGCCGAAAGCCTTATTCTGCTCATTTCATTGCCTCCTCAGCCTTTATGTGTCGCTTGTCTGCCGTTTGGTTCAGGTCTTTACGATAAAACAGCAGCAAGGCGAAGATGCCTGTGGTGATGCAAGCATCGGCAAAGTTGAATATAGGGTCGAAGAACGTGAGATGATAACCGCCCACCAGGGGCATCCAGTCGGGCAGATAGGTGTCTATAAGCGGGAAGTAGAACATATCCACCACCCTGCCCATGAACACGGGCGCGTAGCCGCTGCCCCAGTGCACGAGCTGTGCCACGCTGAAGGGCGTAGACTCTGTGAAGAGGCGTCCGAAGAAAATAGAGTCGAAGATGTTGCCCGCTGCTCCGGCGCATATCATAGAGAGCACCACGATATATCCCGTGCGTGCCCCCTTCTTTATCTGCCTGACAATATACCATATCAGCCACAGCGCCACTACAATGCGAAAGATGCTCAAGAAGAGCTTGCTTCCCAGCTGCATGCCCCATGCCATGCCGTTGTTCTCTATAAAGTCTATGTAGAACCAGTCGAGCACACGCACTCTTTGTCCAAGCGTCATGTGCAGCTTGACATATACCTTTATAGCTTGGTCTATAGCTAGCAGAACGATGATGAGCATCCCTGCCAGCCACGCTTTTTTAGTCTTGCTCATCAACGTTTCCGTGCGTTTTTAGATTCCACACTCAGCGTGGCGTGTGGCACGGCGCGCAGTCGCTCTTTGGGTATGAGCTCACCTGTGATGCGGTCGATGCCATAAGTTTTGTTCTTGATGCGCATCAGAGCCGCCTCAAGGCCGTTGATGAACTTCTGCTGGCGCTGTGCCATGGTCACCAGCTCCTCTTTAGTCTGTGCCGTAGAGCCCTCTTCCAGCGCCTTATAGGTGGGTGAGGTGTCGTCTACGTCGTTGGTATCTTGCCCGCTCAGCACGCGCATGGTCTGGTCATAGTCCTCTCGTGCTGTTTTGAGCCTCTCGTTGATTATCTGGCGGAACTCCTCAAGCTCCTCGTCAGAATAGCGTGTTCTCTTCTCCATAGGTATATAATATTTGGCATTACACATTCCCCGCTTGTGGCACCCGTGGCTTCGGCTCGCTACCGGCTCCTGCCCCGGATGCCGGCTTGCGGGCTATTTATCGTCTTTTTCTATCTTTATGGGGAGGGTGAAATCGTCGAACTCTACTTTCGTGCCGTCGTTGTCGGCCACGCTGATAGCGTTGGCCAGCACCTGTGCCTTTATCAAGTCGCCATACGACTCTACAGCCGCTTTCACCTCGGGGCGCTGTCCCAGGGTCACAAGGATGCGGTCTGTTATCTCCAGTCCGGCTTCCTTGCGCAGATTTTGTATGCGGTTGATGAGCTCACGCGCCATGCCCTCGTGCCTGAGATCATCTGTCAGCTCCACCTCAAGAGCCACGGTGAGGTTGCCTTCGTTGCTCACCAGCCATCCGGGTATGTCCTCGCTGATGATGTCTACGTCGTCTGCCAGCACGTCAACATCCTGTCCGTCGACCTTAATGAGCAGATGTTTGTCGCTCTCCAGCCGCGCTATGTCTTGCTGCGACAGGGCGTTCATCTGTGCGGCAACGCCCTTCATGAGCTTGCCATACTTCTTTCCCATGACGCGGAAATTGCACTTCACCTTCTTGACGAGGAATCCGGCATCTTCTACAAAGTTGAGCTGCTTGACGTTCACCTCGCTCTTTATCAGGTCGGCCACAGCTGCTATGCGCCTTCTCTGCTCGTTGTCTATGGCTGGTATCATAATCTGAGCCAGGGGCTGGCGCACCTTGATGTTCACCTTGCGTCGCAGGGCGAGCACCATAGACGTTATCTTCTGCGCGATGGCCATGCGTGCTTCCAGGTCATCATCCACGGCGGCGGCGTCATACTTAGGCCACGTCTCCAGATGTACGCTTTCCTTGGCACCGCCCAAGTCCTTATACAGCTGGTCGGCAAAGAAGGGGGCGAAGGGTGCCAGGAGCCTTGCCACCGTAGCGAGACACGTGTAGAGCGTGTCGTAAGCCATGCGCTTGTCGTGGCTCATCTCCTTGCCCCAGAAGCGTTTGCGGTTAAGGCGCACATACCAGTTAGACAAGTCGTTGTTCACAAAGTCGTCTATCAGCCTTCCGGCGCGTGTGGGGTCATAGCCGTCAAGCTGCTTCGTTACGCCTTGTATGAGCGAGTTGAGCCTGGAGACGATCCATCGGTCTATCTCAGGAGCGTCGGCCGGAAGTGTCACCCTGCCTCCCTGGGGCTCGTAGCCGTCTACATTGGCATACAGGGCAAAGAAGCTGTAGGTGTTGTAAAGTGTTCCGAAGAACTTTCTTCTCACCTCGTCTACACCGTTGGGATCAAACTTCAGGTTGTCCCAAGGCTCAGAGTTGGTCATCATGTAAAAACGCACGGGATCAGCCCCATATTTGTCAATCATCTCAAAAGGATCTGTCACATTCCCGACATGCTTGCTCATCTTATTGCCTTTGGCATCAAGGACAAGTCCAGATGAGATGACATTCTTGAAAGCAACACTATCAAAAACCATTGTAGCAATAGCATGAAGTGTAAAGAACCAGCCACGAGTTTGGTCTACGCCTTCATTAATGAAGTCTGCCGGATAGAATGCTGGAGGAATGGGCGTCCCCACATAAGTGCTATGGATGAGTTGCTCACGATCGGCTTCCGTACCACGTGCCATCTTCCCCTCGAAGGGATAGTGAAGCTGTGCATACGGCATGGAGCCAGAATCGAACCACACATCGATCAGGTCCAATTCACGTCTCATCGGCTTGCCAGCCTCACTGACAAGAATGATCTTGTCAACATAAGGACGGTGTAGATCTATCTTATCATAATTTCCCTGACTATAATCACCAGGAATAAAACCATGATCCTTCAAAGGATTAGACTCCATGAAACCTGCTGCCACAGACTTTTCAATCTCAGCATAAAGCTCTTCCAGGGAACCAATACATTTTTCCCTGCGATCCTCATCGCGCCAGATAGGCAATGGTGTTCCCCAAAAACGAGAACGGGAAAGATTCCAGTCGTTCAGGTTCTCCAACCAGTTACCAAAACGACCTGTCCCCGTTGACTCCGGTTGCCAATTGATTGTCTTATTCAATTCCACCATCCGCTCCTTCTTTGCCGTGTCCTTAATGAACCAGCTATCAAGAGGATAATAGAGGATTGGCTTGTCTGTACGCCAGCAGTGAGGGTAGTTATGAACATGTTTCTCTATTTTAAGTGCTGTGCCCTCCATTTTCATCTCCATACAGATGATAACGTTCAAGTCCTCTGCTTTCTCTGATCCCTTACGGTCCCAAACGCCATTTGGATTGAATTTGGGATCGTATGCATTCTTCACGTAGTCACCAGCATGATGGTCATACGCCTTCACATCCATACATTTGTCGACAAATACCTGATCGAGTTCCTCTACCCGATAATATTTCCCAGTGAGATCGACCATCGGACGAGTATCACCTTTCTTGTCAATAAGATATAAGGCTGGGATGCTAGCATCTTTTGCTACCTTGGCATCATCGGCTCCAAATGTTGGAGCGATATGGACAATGCCCGTACCATCCTCTGTCGTTACATAATCACCCGGGATGACACGGAATGCCTGGTCTTCCATCTCAACATATTGATCCTTGCCATTTTCACCCCGGAATACTTTATCGGAATGAAGTGCAGCATAGTCATTGACGAATTGTGGAGCGTACTCACCCATTTTCTCGCAGGGTTTCACCCATGGCATGAGTTGCTTATAGATTAACCCTACCAAATCCGTTCCTTGATAATGACCTACAATACGATAAGGAATAAACTTCTTTCCTNNTATTCGGGCAGTGGATCCATATCAGTGATCTCGCCTTCTGGGGCGAGATAAGCATTCACGCGATCCTTACCCATGATGATTGTGATCTTCTCACCATTATAGGAATTATAAGTTTCAACAGCTACATATTCAATCTTGGGACCCACGCAAAGTGCGACATTAGAAGGCAAAGTCCAAGGAGTCGTTGTCCATGCTGCGAAGTAAGGCTTGCCCCATTTCGTCCACTCTTCCTTAGGATTTACAATTTCAAAAAGAGCTGTAACTGTCGTATCCTTTACATCTCGATAACATCCAGGCTGATTCAATTCATGAGAACTCAACCCTGTACCTGCAGCTGGAGAATACGGTTGGATAGTATAGCCTTTATACAGCAGACCTTTGTTATAGAGTTGCTTCAATAGCCACCAAAGAGTTTCAATATACTTATTATCATA
>DLDC01000152.1:14583-14780 GCA_002480935.1 Prevotella sp. UBA7782
AAATATCCCATTTTTTCGGTTAACTGACGCCACTCAGCCGTAAACTTCATGACATTTTCACGACAATGCTTATTATACTCTTCAATGGAAATACATTTTGAAGAAGCAGGATTATCAATATCCTTTTTGGTAATACCCAATTCCTTTTCAACACCTAACTCAACAGGTAATCCATGTGTATCCCATCCGGCTTTACG
>DLDC01000051.1 GCA_002480935.1 Prevotella sp. UBA7782
AGTGGCCGCGCCTTGTGCCGGCCTCGCACTAATCTTCGCACCAACCCCACATCCTACCATCATCCAACCAAGTAGGGACGTTCGTTCGAGCGTCCACACCAACGAACCACCCAACCGTATGCGTTCGTGGTGCACGTTTATAAACATAACATATTGATAATTTTCGTTTGTCCTTCGATTGCGAGGCCGGCACAAGGCGCGGCCACTACAACTGATGTCTACAGGCTGGTGCTCCTCCTGCTGCGAGACCTGCACAGGGCGCGGTCACAGCATGGGCTGAACAAGATAATAGGCTGCGTGCGCCACGTCGTAACCCACCCCTTTCTCCGCCATTGTCGGTTACTTTTGTGGGCCCCGTGTCAGTCGTCAGATAACATTTGTTATCGTTTCTTGCCCGCATCAAGCCCAAAACGAGGGTGGTATTATTTTTGTTGCTTGATGAGTGAAGCCGAATAGAAAGGGCTTGACAAGACAAATAATGAATCATTTAAAAGACATGAAGATGAATAACAAACTGACGCAAGACATGACTGTTGGCTCTATGGTAGCCCAAGACTTTAACCGCGCGCAGGTTTTCGAACGATTAGGAATTGATTATTGCTGCCACGGATCGGATACATTAAAGGTGGCGAGCCAAAAGGTGGGCCTCAATGCCGACGACGTGCTGGCTCAGTTGGATGGCAGCGAGGTGAAGGGCAGCGCTCCCGACTTTGCTCACTGGCCGCTCGATCTGCTCGTAGACTATGTGTTGAAGGTGCATCACCGCAACTTCCATCTTCATCATGAGGAGCTGATGAATCTTGTAGACAAGGTAGCCACGGTGCATGGCGCCCGCCATCCCGAGCTGCTGGAAGTGAGAAAGGCCGTGGCCGAGTCGTTTGATGAGCTGGACAGCCACTTTGCCAAAGAAGAGAATGTGCTCTTCCCCCAGCTCTATGAGATTTATCAGGCCTATGAGGAGGCCCGCCCTGTGGCCCCGTTCCATTGCGGCACCATCGCTCATCCCATCCGGCAAATGATGTTGGAGCATGATCAGACGGGCGAGATGTGGCAGCATATCAGCGAGCTCACCCATCATTTTGTGACGCCTGAGGATGGCTGCGCCTCCTTCAAGCTCATGAACGAGCAGCTCAAGCAGTTCTTCCTCGACCTCAAGGAGCACATCTCATTAGAGAATAACCTCATCTTCCCGGGCTTCCTCAGAATGGAAGGGCAGGGCGAGTAAGCGATAAACGGAATAAATACATCTTATTAAAAGCCAATGAGTTATGAAGAAGACAATAGTTATTTACGGTTCAACCACCGGCAATTGCCAGCAGTATGCTGAGGAAATAGCGCAAAAGTTGGGCGTGAGCGATGTGAAGAATGTCACCGACGTGGATGCCGGCACGCTGGCTGAGTATGACAATCTGCTGCTGGGCACGTCTACATGGGGTGCCGGCGAGTTGCAAGACGACTGGTACGACGGCGTAGAGATGCTGAAGCAGGCCGATCTCAAGGGCAAGACCATCGCCCTCTTCGGCTGCGGAGACGCCACTGACTATAGCGACACCTTCTGCGGAGGAATGGCCGCCCTCTATGATGCCGTGAAGGATAAGGGGGCTGACATCATAGGTCAGGTAGCCGCCGACAGTTATACCTACGACGACTCAGAGTCGGTCATCGACGGCAAGTTCGTGGGTCTGGCCATCGACTGCTCTGAGAGTGAGGACGAGACACAGAAACGCCTCAACGCTTGGGTGGACAGCATCAAGAGCCGGATAGAGGCCGCATAACCCTTCCCACATATACGTCCTCGTTGTGTGCTACGCCGTATGCCACGACGAGGGCGGTTTGCCAGAGATGATGAAGCCGTGCAAGACAAGGAAGAGACCCGCAAAAACTTCGCACGATGATGCGCACGTAGGCCCTCGGCTCGCTGCTCCCTTTATTTCATCTTGCTTCTGTTGATGATTCTTATCTGCCGGCCCTCCACGCTGATAGCTCCCTCCTTCTGAAAGTCAGACAGCACGCGCAGCAGCGAGAACTTCTGAATGCCGAACATGTCGGCTATCTGTTGGCGCGTCTGCGTGAGCGTGATGGTGTCGGCACCCTGTTCCTTGGCCAGTTCGTTAAGCAGCCAAGCCACCTTCTCACGCACGGTGAGCAGACTGAGCACACGCAGCCGCTTGGTGAGGAAGACGTTGATGTTAGACAGCGCGTTGATGAAGTTCTCCGTCAGCTGCCAGTTGTTACGAAGCAGTTCTCTGAACGAGTCGTTGCCCATTCTCATCACGCTCACCTTGCCTTCCGTCTCCACGCTCACGGGCAACTTCTTGTCTTTGCTGAACAGAAAGGCCGGAGCTATCAGGTTGCCGGCTCTCAGACGGCTCACCTCAACCAGCTTGCCCGACAGCGAAGACATGCGACATACGAGCACGCCGCTTATCACGATGTCGACGTTGCGGCAGGGCATACCGGCCAAGGCGTATATGTCGTGCGGCGCATATTCCACCACCTTATAGTTCATGCCCGCCAAGGCAATTTCTATTTCCACGTCTCTCATGCCCGCAAACAACGGACATCTCTGCAGTGCTTCTAGGGTTTTGCTTTCCATTCTGTCTGTTTTTCTCTTCTTCTTCGCTTCAGCCACAACACCTGGCTGCGCCTTTTTCTCATCCTTTTTTAAGCTTATGACTTTCTGCAAAGATAGCCATTTATTCTGATAAATCGACTGTGAATATGGAATTTTTCATTTGGTCAGGTTTAAAAAGGCGGTTTATTTGACCCTGTGTGTGATGTTTCAACCAACGAACAACCTCGATCATCAAAGCGATACACCCGCATAATATACATCAACGTGCGTCGGCAAACCACCGCACAATCGTCGAACACTCCAACCACACTCAACCCGTAGATCCACATCAGTTGTAGTGGCCGCGCCTTGTGCCGGCATCGCACCAGTTCGCAAGCTATCCTCACCAGCCTGTATGGACGCTCGTTCGAGCGTCCGCAAGCGTCGCACAAGCGAATGATTATCAATGATTTGTTGGAAATCCCAACCTCATCCAGCCCGTAGGGACGTTCGTTCGAGCGTCCGCACCAAACCATCGCCAGTTGTAGTGGCCGCGCCTTGTGCCGGCCTCGCACCAGTCCGCAAGCTATCCTCACCAGCCCGTAGGGACGCTCGTTCGA
>DLDC01000170.1 GCA_002480935.1 Prevotella sp. UBA7782
AACAGTGTGGAGCTGTCACTGTATTATGGCATCGTACTTATACTCTGCAAAAGTGACGACAAGACATTCGCCGAGTATTTTCTTCAAGACTACGAACACCCGATGGTTGTTGCCACATATAAGTCTAAGGAGAATATCCTTAAAGTCCTGCCACCTACCGAGGAGTTGGAGAAGCTATTGGAAGGCATGGAGTAGGTAGTGAAGGCCCAGCATTCTGCCCGCCAGCCTCACCCATCAGTACAATGCGCGAATGTCATTCTCAAAGGTATCTGGGTGCAGTGCACGCTTTCGCATGGCCGTGCGGTAATTATAGATGGTTTGAGGCGAATAGAACAATAGGGTGGCTATCTCCACACTTTCGCTAACGCCTAAGCGCACAAGAGCGTAGATTCGCAATTCAGTGGTCAGGCTGCCATCGCGCGCGAGCGATAACTGACACTCCGGACGCAGCAAGGCATTAAACTCCTCAACAAACGAAGGATAGAGTTCTAGAAAAGCTTTGTCGAACTGGGTATAGAACTGCGCCGCCTCAGTGTCCGTGAGTTTAGACGATGAGGCCATGTGCAGCAAATCGTCGGTTTGGTGAGCTTTCACCTTGCGCGCCACAAGCTTACGAAAGTTAGTCATCTTGTCAATATACGAAGCACAAAGATCCATGAATAGCCGCATATATTTACTGCGCGTTTCGTCAGTTTTGCGCAACCGCTTGTTGAGAAGATCCAGCTCATGGTTCTTGCGGTCTATTTCCTGTCCTCTCTTAGTGAGTATTCCGGCTTGGCGCAAGATATAGGCTATGCCAATGATGAGTAAGACGACAAACACTCCCAGGCCGATGCTCAGATTGGTGGCTACTTTGCGCTGAGCCTTTACCTGCTGCTGATATACCGACACAATAGCCGGCAAGCGGTGAGATATTTCAAGCATACGCAGGCGATTGTTGTAAAATTGGGCATCCTCTAAAGAGTAATATATATAATAGGTAGACTTCTCGGCATAGCTCCTGTCCTTATTGAAAAGGTGCATGGCTAATTGTTGTAAAGCCAGATTCTCCTTCAGAGGATTTACCTGATCAGAGATAGCAGCACGTATCAACCACTGCTCGTATTGCCGTTCATTGCCCTGCAACTTGTATATGCCTGCCAATCCATAAGAGGCCGAGGCATAAACACGGGTGTTTATTTTGGCCATAGCCACTGCTTTCTTATAATGTTGGGAGGCCTGGTTAAGAGGCTTCTTACTGAAGAAAGCCTGCTCGCCCAGCAGATATTCATATTCCGCCCCATACGGATAAGGGTAAAGGCTGATGGCCTTGTTGAGGCACTCCAACTTCAATTGATCGTATTTGGGGCTGAAAATATTGTCGCGGCAGTAATCGCTCCAGTAATTATACAGCCAGTAAGCCGTGAAATAATGGTCGTATTCGGCCTGAGGGTCGCTGCTGTCCACCTTCACACTGTCTAAGAGTTTCTCACCCTCGCTGTAATAGCCGCCGATGGCGTAGAGCATAGCTGTGTGGTTTTTGGCCTTTTCCACTGCTTTCTTGTCATTCATCTGCCGTGCTATAACCTCTTCTTGTTGGGCGTAGTGCATGGCCGAATCAAAACGGTAGGTGTAATATTCGCGATATAATAAGGACGACAGCCGCAGCTTGTTCGCTCCATAGGCTCTTTGCCATTTCAAGGTGAGGCTCTTGATGCGCTTTTCCTTAACGTCCATATAATGCTTACGCATAGACAGCACACTGTCTAGAGAACATAATGCTGCATCATCTTTTCGTGATGAACAGCCGCTGGTAGTAAATATTACAAGGATGGCAATGCACCCACTGAGGACAGCTCCTCTGAGATTAGTAAAGATGTTCATGGTCATCAAAATGAGTATGTCACACTGCAAAGATATACATTTCTCTCTAAAGAAACCTTACTTTAGGCTATTTTTGTTGTTTAAAAAATGAATTGATAATCAATATGTTAAACAAAAATCATGATTACTGTTAGTTTACTTTCCATATACTGATTATTGTTTCTTCACGAAAGGGTTTATAATTTTGCAGCGTGACAGAGAAAAATGCTCTCTCACTTCTAAAAACCGACAACTATTATATCATAAACAATAATTAATATGAGTTACAAAACATTCCTTCTTCTGTGTGCAGCTATGGCAGTTGTTCCTGCCGCCCATGCGCAAAAAGCCAAGAAAGACTCTGTTTCAACAAAATCCACTGAAGGTGACAACCGTAATGTCATGCTCAACGCAGCCGACTCTTACAAGCCCCGAGAGATACAGATAGGTCTGCCTTCTGAGGATGTAAACGTATACGAGAACGGACTGCCCGCAGTGTACTCGTCGAGCGTACACAAACTGTCGGCTCACTGGCGCAACGATGCCAGCCTCAAAGGCACATCACTGATGTCACCCTCTGAGTCGGCCATAGCAACCGGCAACATTGCTTATGCCGTAAATGCGGAAAGTCAGTTAGGTGTTAGTGACAAAACTTTCCAGGGCACTGTGAATTGGCACGGCAACCACTTCGGGCTCAACACATTCGACGTGAACCTCAACGGTCGGCTCGCCAACAACTGGTATTGGACAGCCAGTATGTATCAGAACTTCGACCCGGGTACTCAGAAGCAACGCTACACCGACTTTGCCGACCGCACCCAACTGTTTCATGCCGGCCTGACCCACCTTTTCAACAAGGGACGCGGCAAGGTTGCCTTACTCTACAAATACAGCTACAGCAAGAATCCGGGCAATTTCAACAACCAAGGACCATTTATATATAATGGTGATGGCTCGGTGAGCGAGTTCCAGGGCTTTAAGCTCGGCCGCTACTCTTACGTGCCTAATGGAGGCCACCTGGCTTACTATGACGTGATGAACGGTGAGCGCCGCATATGGAACTTCCAGGAGGCAATGGACAATCATGCCAACGAACTGGCATTCCTTTTTGAGAACACATTTAACAAAGGTTGGAAGTGGATGCTCAACGCAAAGTATATAAATGCGCCACGCGCCAACTATATTGACTTTGGCGGTTCCACTATATCCAATATTCAAAATGGCGTGTTGGATAACTATCTGCTCACAACAGACGCAGAAGGTCAGAATCCTTTCACAGGCTATGTTGAGGGACGCCGCACGTGGCTGCACTTCGGTAAGGTTAACTCATTCATGCTCACGTCAGAACTAGAGAAACAGCTGGGCAACCACAAGCTGCGTCTTGGACTTAATGAATGGTATTATCATCTCAACTATCACTCTTCATCATTCCAGTGGTATGCCAGCGTAGGCGAATATCCCACCATTCTCTACGGCAACTACTACAACCCCTTCACAGCAACCATTTCACGCACACAGACCTACGACTTCAATGAGCTGAGCCCGGAATATACCAAGGGTTCTGAAAACAAGCTCGCTCTCTACCTTACCGACACATGGCAGGTCACACCTAAGTTGCGCCTGCTTTACGGTGGCCGTCTGGAGTACTACCGCATGTCTGCCGACCAGATAGCACTGGGCCGCTATAACGGCTTCTACATCGGCGGCACAAATGCCGATGGCGTGACCATAGCTCCCGGCAGGGTTATCAAGAACAAGCTCAACTATGCTGCCACCATACAAGGCTCTTACGCTCTCACCAATAAGTTTGGCTTCTTGGCCGACGCTACTGTAGCAACCCGCTATCCCCGTATCAGCGACTATGCCGGCACAGGTCCTACCGAGGAGCAGTACAAACGAGTAACCATTCCTCTCATTCGTGGCGGTATATACTACAAGAACTCCTGGCTCGACCTTACGTCGATGATCTCCTACATATCAAAGTCTAACAATATAGACCAGCAGAACCTCACCAATCCGGGTACATCAGAATCGAAGACCGTACTTCTTATTTACAACATCCACACACTGGGCTGGACAACATCTGCTGAGATAGATCCCTTTAAGGGCTTCCACCTGCACGCTCTCTTCACCTGGCAGAAGCCGCAATACAGCAACTACAACGCCAGCGTAACGTTCAACAACGGCAACACCATGAGCGTAAATGCCGACAACATGATAGTAAAGGAAATTCCGCAGATTCTCATTGAGTTTGACCCCAGCTATCAGGTTAGCAAGGCAGTGAGAGCATGGTTGAGCTTCCGCTATTTCGGCAAGACTTACGCCAATCTGCAAGAGGCATTCTACTTCAATGGCCACTGGGAGACCTTCGGCGGTGTGAACTGGCAGGTGAACAAGCGGTTGTCGTTAGGCGTAGACGTGGTGAACATCTTCAACGTAGCCGGTGCCAAAGGTACCATCAATGGCTCAGAGCTCGTAACAAAAGCCGACGCGTCTAAATATGCCGGCTACATCATGAGCGGAAACTACCTGCGCCCATTCACTGTAGAGTTCTCTGCATCGCTCAAATTCTGATCAAAACACCTATATCAAATGAAAAAGCTATTATCCTTAATCTGTTTGCTCGGACTGACACTGAGCACACATGCTGCTGACAACAAGAACATCCGCATCAGCACCGACAACATCGACATTGTCTTGCAAGTGGGCGACAACAATCGCCTCTACCAAGTATATCTCGGTGACAAGCTAGCCTCAGCTGCTGACTTCAGCCACTTTGACTGGAAGATAAAACCGGGCTCAGATGGCAGCTACGGCATTCGTGGCCGCGAAGCCTATCCAGGTTCAGGAGGCGAGGACTCCTTCGAGCCGGCACTGGCCATCACTCACGCCGACGGCAATCTCACCACCTATTTATATTATAAAGGCAGTGAGCAGAAGGCTGTGCCGGGCGGCACAGAAACCATCATACGCCTTGCCGACGACCAGTATGCTGACGAAGTGGCGCTGCACTATGTGGCCTATGCCAAAGAAAACGTCATCAAGACATGGAGCGAGATACGCCATAATGAGAAGAAGCCCATCACGCTGTGGCGCTACGCAAGCGGCATGTTCTACTTCAACGCCGACAAATATTTTCTTACCAACTATCACAGCGACTGGGCACGCGAGGGACAACCGGCCACCCAGCAGTTGCAGTTTGGCAAGAAAATCATAGACACCAAGCTTGGCACACGTGCCGCTGAGCAGAGCGAGCCGTTCTTCGAGCTGGGCATAGACGGGCCGGCCCGTGAGAACGAGGGACGTGTGATGCTGGGCACCATAAGCTGGACGGGCAACTTCAGTTGTACGTTCGAGGTAGACAACGTGGGCTGCCTGCGCGTCATTCCGGGCATCAACCCCTATGCTTCCGACTATGTGCTTCGGGCGGGTGAGACGTTTAAGACACCCGACTTTGTCTTCACTCTGAGCGACACCGGCACATCACAAGCCTCTCGCAACCTGCACGACTGGGCACGCCACTATCA
>DLDC01000168.1:0-141 GCA_002480935.1 Prevotella sp. UBA7782
ACTTTGCCAACCTCTTCAAAGGGCTGCGCATAGACTCCGGCGACAACTATAAGGAGCTGCAACGCATAGTAGATAAGTACAAATCACTCAACATAGACCCGCGCACCAAGCAGGTTATCTTCTCCAACGCGCTAGACACCG
>DLDC01000168.1:182-5875 GCA_002480935.1 Prevotella sp. UBA7782
AAGAGTATGCCCGAAACTATTGTCAGCCGTCGTTCGGAATAGGCACTCACTTCACCAACGACTTCAAAGACGTAGAGCCAATGAACATTGTCATCAAGCTGGTGGCATGTAAGATATCCGACGCATGGCCCTTCTTCAACGACACATGCAAGCTTTCTGAAGACGACGGCAAGCACGTTGGCAAGCCCGAAGTGATAAAACGGTTTATGGAAGAACTGCATTGGAACGACTAGTCATGAAGCAAAAGGCTGCCCATATTCTTTGCTTCATCTTGTTTGTCGGCCTGCTGCTATTGCCCGCCAAGGCGCTCTCACAAGTCGATATATGGCAGGGAACGTCCGTACACCATCGTGTTGAGCTCACCCCCTACATCGCCGCGGGCAACCGAAACGTGTCTGTCATCGTCTGTCCGGGCGGAAGCTACTTCTGGCACGACCTCACCCACGAGGGCGAAATGGTGGGCAGGTGGCTGCAAAGCAAAGGCATCAACGCCTTTGTACTTAGATATCGCACAGCCTACGTGCCCGCCTTCTTGTTTCGATATCGCCTTTTTCTGCGTGGCAACCGCTATCCCGACGCGCTCAACGACCTCCGTCAGGCCATGAACTACATACGCCGGAGGGCCGACAGCTACCATGTAGACACGTGCCGCATCGGCGTGATGGGCTTTTCGGCAGGCGGTCACCTTGCCATGTGCTCGGTAGAGCTGCTGCCCAAGGCCGAGTGGCCCGCCTTTCTGTGCCTGGCTTATCCCGTGGTAACCATGTCTCACCCCTGCGTGCACAAGCGTTCCAGGCGCGGACTGCTGGGCGAAAACCACGAGCACAACGCCCTGTTGTGCCACAAACTGTCTATGGAGGAGCATGTGCCGGCCCATTGTCCGCCCACGTTCCTGATGAATTGCAAAGACGATCCCATCGTTAACCGCCACAATGCCGAGCTGCTCGACTCTGCCATGACGGCCAAGGGCGTACCCCATTGTTTTGTGCAGTACAACCAGGGAGGCCATGGCTTCGGCGCATCAGAAACCAAAGGCACGGCCGAGTGCAGGCAGTGGAGAGAGCGGTTTATGCTTTGGCTGCGCCAGATGGGCATCCTCACAGCACAAGGGAACGTTCAATAAGAGGGGGCAAAGCACATGACCAGAATTATATTAAGCATATACGATTATTTCAACTCCCACCGTCTCAGGCTGTGGCTGCTGCTCACTGCCGTGCTGGCCGGCCTGCTTACCCAGGACAGAAGCGACAACAGACGCTTCAGCCGGCGCGTGGGCAAGCTGCCCAACACATCGGGCATGTTCACCGCGTCGCTGCTGCTGAAGCCCGGAAAGCTGAGATACTTCAACTACAACCAATACGTCTACAAGCAAGCCAATGTGTGGACTTATCCTCAAGAACCGGGTGTTAACGGTGTGATGATAAGTTGCAGGGTGCCCGATGAGGGCGAGGAATATGCCCGACAGATAGATTTGCTTACGCCTATGTCATGGAGCGAGGTGGCGCCATGGGCCGACCAGCCCGAGGGAAGACGCGACAAGGCTTATCAAGACATGAAGCATCAGAAGGCGCTGGCCTGCATAGCTCTGGCTGAGAGGGCGCTGCCGGGATTGTCTGAGATAACGCAAAAGGTGTTCAGCAGCACGCCTCTCACCTACCGTCATTTTAACCTCACGCCGCAAGGCTCAGCCTTTGGCATTCGCAAAGACTGCCGCCAGCCCTTGCTCACCTATCTTTCGCCACGCACCCAATCGGCCAATCTTCTTCTCACAGGGCAGAGCCTGATGCTGCATGGCATTGAGGGAGTGACGCTCACCGCACTGTCTTCTTGCGCCGCGATTATCGGCGAGAAGGCCATTCAGGATATTGTCAATCAACAATAGCCCCACCTGCGCCGTGTAAGAAGGGGGCTCCACAGCCACCAGCCCGGCACCCTTAGCGCCTTATTTCTTGCCACCCTGACGAATATTCAAGGGCGAAGCGCCCAGATGCTCCTTGGTAAACTTGCCGAAAAAGCTAAGGTTCGGGAAATTCAGGTCATTGGCTATCTCCTTTACCGACTTGCTGCTATAAAGCAGTTGTTGCTTGATGACGGTGGTAATCTCATCGTCTATCATCTGCTTGGGCGACTTCTTGCACACCTCTTTTGTTATGGACGAGAGGTATTTAGGCGACACGCAAAGGGCGTCGGCAAAGTCTTTTACCTTATGTCTGCGACCTTTATTCTGCCCCAAAAGGGTAATAAAGTTCTTGAAAATCACCATCGGCTGAGTGCTCTTTACACGTCCTGGCTCATACTGTGGAGTGATGCTGCGGGCTATGAGGCATAACAACTCGTAGAAGAGCTCAGAATTCAGAAATTGTAAGATGTCGGCATGAAAGTGTTCGTCCCGCTGTTGTGAGTGATAACGGTATATGGCTTGATAGTGCCTGAAGAGCTCCACGTCGGCTGGGGTGAGCGTGACAGGCTTCTGACTATAGATAAAATCAACGTATTTCCAAAAGTCACCGTCGGTAAAGAAGCTGTGGCTTATCATATCAGGGGCCAGTTCAATCACCATCAGCAGCACATCGTCGGAGCCTCTGAAATGACTGAGCAAACTGCCGAAGGGGCACAGCAACAGGTCGTTGGCCGCCAAGGTGATGCTCTTCTGCCCTATGTCGATATGTTGTTCTCCCCGACAGCACAAGATAACGATAAGACTTTCGGCCTTGAGAAATTCACTTCCGAAATACGCGCCCAAGTCGTGTATGTCTGCGTAAAAACGCATCCGTCGGGGCTGTAAAGTATTGTTAGCGTGCCACATACCTATATACCTTTCATTTATCTGTGGCAAATATAAGCATAATATTCTATATGTCGGTGTTCGAAATGCGAGCAACACTGTGTCTTTTTATCCCAGCCGCTCCTAAATCATCCCTATTGCGACATGCCACACACGCCACTCCGGCCCGGGGCATGGGCGCAGACAAGGGGCTGTTGCTATAAGTCTGTTAGTCAGGCGGATAGCGGAGAGAAAGTAAAAATGGCCTTTTTACCTTCCAAAAAGGCCTGTTTTGCAAGCCGAAAAGGCCTATTTTGCCTTGTCAAAATGCCTGTTTTGCAAAACGCCCGGATGTAAAAAAGGCGCAAAGGCTTGCACAGTTGGAATTTTATTCGTAATTTTACCGACAATTAAAAACCAACTCTTAAACAAATGAAAAAACAACTCTTACTGGTTACCCTGCTGTGCATGGGCAACCTCATGGCACATGCCGACAACTGGCCCGACGGAACCAAGATGGACAAATGGTTCGAAAACACCAGCAAGGTAGACCCCAGCACTCTCGGAAAGCAATATGTGATAACTGACTATGGCGTGAAACAAGACTCCACCGTGGTGCAGACAGAGGCCATACAGGCCGTGATAGACAAGGCGGCACAAGAGGGCGGCGGCCTGATTGTGGTGCCCAAGGGCACGTATCTGTCTGGTTCGCTGTTCTTTAAGAAAGGCACTAGGCTGATGGTTGACGAAGGGGGCAAGCTGAAAGGCTCTGACCGAATAGCCAACTTTGCCATTGTGGAGACGCGCATAGAGGGTGAGACTTGCCCTTACTTCGCTGCCTTGGTGAACGCTGACCACAACGACGGCTTCGTGATATGCGGAAAAGGCACGATAGACGGCAACGGCTACCACTACTGGAATGAGTTCTGGATAAGACGTAAGTGGAACCCTAAATGCACCAACAAAGACGCGCAGAGGCCCAGGCTTGTGTATATATCCAACAGTTCTAACGTTACCGTTCAGGACGTAAGGCTGCAAAACTCGCCGTTCTGGACCAATCACATTTACAATTCAGACCATGTGCGCTACCTGGACTGCTACATCTATGCCGTGACCGACGGTCCGGTGAAGGGTCCCAGCACCGATGCCATAGACATAGACAAATGTCATGACTTCTTGGTAGACGGCTGCTACATGAACGTGAACGACGATGCCGTGGTGCTGAAGGGCGGAAAAGGCACGTGGGCCGATACCATGAGCGTGAACGGACCCGTGGAGCGCGTGCTCATACAAAACTGTCATTACGGCGATGTGGCGGGCTTGCTCACACTCGGCTCGGAGAGTCTGCACGACCGTAACATCATNNACCGCGTGCTGTGGCTCAAGATGCGCACAGACACACCACAACACTATGAGTATGTGAGCGTTGAGAACATCACGGGCAACACCGGCAAGTTCATCACCGTGCGTCCCTGGTCGCAGTTTTATAAGCCCGGTGAACGTAAGTTGCCTCTTTCTAAGTGCAACAACATATCGTTCAAGAACATCAAGATGACGTGCAAGAACTTCTTCGACGTGGGTCTGAGCGACAAATATCAGCTCAACGACTTCAGCTTCGTCAACATCGACGTGACCGACGATACCAATGCGTTCGACCCGAACCTCATAGAGAACACGGTGGTTAAGAATGTTGTGATAAACGGAAAGAAAGTGAAGTAGCCCTCTGAAGGCTCATATAAAGCAAAAGGTTGCAGGTCCTGAGAGACTTACAACCTTTTTTTTATCTCGCTCTATAAGATAGATGGTTTGGCTAAAAGCCTTATCCCTGACCGCTGAACTGGCGGATGCGCTGTTCCTGATCCATCTGGCAGATGAGCAATGTGTTGTCGTGCTCGGCCACGATATAATGGTCAAGGCCCTGCACCACCACACGCTTCTTGCCCATCAGGTGCACAATGCTGTTCTTGGTGTCGTATAGTTCGATGCCATCACCTATCACCACGTTGCCTGCTTCGTCGCCTTCCATCTGCAGATGCAGGCTTCCCCAGGTGCCCAGGTCGTTCCATCCGAACTCTGCCGGGAACACGAAGATGTCCTCAGCTTTCTCCATAATGGCGTAGTCTACGCTGATATTCTCGCATTCGGGATATACTTTATCGATGCAGTCCTGCTCTTCGGGCGTGCCCAGGATGGGCTTGATGTCGTCGAAAATCTTGGCTATGGAGGGTGCGTAGATGCGGAAGGCATTCACGATAGTGGCTCCGCTCCAGATGAAGATGCCGGCATTCCAGAAGAAATTGCCACGCTCTATATACGCTTTTGCGGTCTCCAAGTCGGGCTTTTCGTGGAAAGATGTCACCTCAAACAGCTCATGGTTGTGGGCGCTGGGGGCCTTCAGGTCGGCCTGTATATATCCATATCCCGTCTCAGGGCGTGTGGGCTTCATGCCCAGGGTGACGATGGAGTCGCTCTCGGAGGTGAACTTCAGGCATGAAGACACTACCCTCTTAAACTCCGGAATGTTCATTACGATGTGGTCACTGGGTGCCACCACGATGTTGGCATCATGGTCTTGGCGGCGTATGCGCCAGCTCACATAGGCTATACAGGGCGCAGTGTTGCGCCGGCAGGGCTCTTTCAGAATATGATCTTCGGGCACTTCGGGCAGCTGCTCATGCACCAGAGGCGCATACTTGGCGTTGGTAACCACCCAAACGTTATCTTTTGCCACTATACCTTCAAATCTCTGCAAGGTGAGTTGCAGCAAAGAGCTGCCCACACCCAACACGTCTATAAACTGTTTCGGCTTCTCTGAGGTGCTCATAGGCCATATACGGCTGCCTACACCCCCTGCCATGATAACTAAATGATTCATCCTAAAAAAACTAATATACGCTGACAAAGATACGAATAAAAACACAAAAAAGGT
>DLDC01000117.1 GCA_002480935.1 Prevotella sp. UBA7782
CCTCATTGATTGCTCTTCGCTTGCGGACGCTCGAACGAGCGTCCCTACAGGTGGGATGCGGTTGGGGCGCGTGATGTTTGTGCGTTGTGTGTGTGCAAACAACTGGGCCCCGAGATGGCGGCCCTCCTATTGCGTACGGACCAAGGTACGTCCCTACATTTGGTTGTAATAAAAAAGCGAATCCCATTTGTTGAGACTCGCTTTTGATATTTCTTCGTGAAAAGAATTATTCTTCTACGATGATAGGCTTATACTTAGGTACGAGCATCTTCATCACAACCCAGCCTATGAGATAAGCAACGGCACAGATGCAGAAGATAATCATGTAGGCTGCCGGCTTGCCCTCGAAGCCGAAGAAGGTGAAGGCGCTGCCCTGTTCGCCCGCATAGGTGAAGAGCATGCCTGAGCCTTTGTTGATGAGGAACGACCCTACTCCACCGGCCATACCGCCAATACCCGTTATGGTAGCCACGGTGCTCTTGGGGAACATATCACCCGTTGTAGAGAAGATGTTGGCCGACCAGCTCTGATGAGCGGCTCCCAAGATGCCGATAAGCACAACGGGGAACCACGGCGTGTTGAAGGCGTTGCCCAGAGGCTGTGCAAACAGTCCGGCCAGCGGGAAGAAGGCAAAGATGAGCATGGCGCGCATACGACCTGCATAGGGGTTCATGCCATGGTTGATGAAGTAGTTGGGCAGCTTGCCGCCTACGATGCTGAGCATCGTGATGAGGTAGAGCACGAAGATGCAAAGCATGCCCATGTTATCGGTTGGCTTGATGCCGAACTGCGTTTCCAGATACTTAGGCGTCCAGAAGAGGAAGAACCACCACACGCCATCGGTCATAAACTTGCCGAAGATGAACGACCATGTCTGCCGATAGGTGAAGCATTTGAGGAACGGTATCTCCGGTCCTTCGTCGTTAGCCTGTGCCGGGTCGTCCTCGGTGTCGGCATCCTGATTGATGTAAGTGAGCTCGGCCTGGTTGACGTGTGAGTTTTCTGCCGGCTTCTTATACACAAAAATCCAGATGCCCATCCACAGGTAGCCCAGTGCACCGATGACGATGAAGGCCATTTCCCAGCCATAATACTTGGCCAGAAGAGGAATGGTGAAGGGCGCGATGAGTGCTCCTACGGATGCTCCGGCGTTGAAGATGGCAGTGGCAAAGGCGCGGTCTTTCTTGGGGAAGTATTCGGCCGTCACCTTAATGGCAGCAGGGAAGTTGCCGGCCTCGCCCAGTGCGAGCACACAGCGGCATGCCAGGAACAGGCAAACGCTCACGGTGCTCACGGCAAGACCCATGTTGGCAGCGTGCTGCACAAACTCCTTGGCTCCCTCGAAGCCCTCAAACCAGTGGCCCGTGAGGATGCCGGCTGTGCCTATTCCGCAGAATGCGTGCAGGATGGCACCGGTGCTCCAGATGCCGATAGCCCACAGATAGCCCTTCTTGGTGCCCATCCAGTCGATGAACTTACCGGCAAAGAGCATGAACACCGCATAGGCGATGGAGAATATGGATGTGATGGTGCCGTACATATCCTCGTTCCATCCAAACTCTTTCTCGATGAGGTCGGGGTATGTAAGTGAAAGGACTTGACGGTCCATATAGTTTACCGTTGTAGCGAAGAAGAGCATCGTGCAGATGATCCAACGGTAGTTAGTCATTTTGGTAGTTTGTACTGAATTCATAGTATTGTTTATTTCAAATCAGGTATTTTAATTACTTGCATGTCGGTATACACCAGGTTCTCGCCTGCCATGCCCCATATAAAGGTGTAGTTGCTTGTTCCTGCGGCGCAGTGAATAGACCACTGGGGGGATATAACAGCCTGTTCGTTGTTCATCCACATGGGTCTTGTTTCTTGCGGCTCGCCCATCACGTGCAGTATTTTCTGGCCTTCGGGCACCTTATAATATAGGTAGGCCTCCATGCGGCGCAGGTGTGTGTGAGCCGGCATGGTGTTCCACACCGAACCGGGCTTAAGCTCTGTGATGCCCATTTGCAGCTGACAGGTGCGCACACCGGCCACACCGTCGATGAGCATCTGGTGTATCACGCGGTCGTTGCTGCCCTCCATAGAGCCCGCCTTGATGTTGTTGGCCTCCTTCATGGTTACCTTCTTGGTGGGATAAGAGGCTTGTGCGCAGGCGCTGTTGAGGTAGAACTTGGCCGGTTGGGCCGCATTCTTGCTTGAGAGTACGATGTCCTTGGCTCCGCGCCCCACGTAGAGAGCGTCCTGGAAGCCCATGTCATACTTCTTGCCGTCTACAGTTACCGTGCCGTCACCGCCAATGTTGATGATGCCCAACTCGCGGTTGTCGAGCAGATTGCGGCCACTGGTGCCTTTGCTCTCATCTACATAGAGCGGTGCGATAGACGTGAGCTTGAGTGGAGCGGCCGTGGGTTCGGCACCGCCAATGAGAAAACGGTCATACAGGGTGTATGTCCAGTTCACCTCGCCCGGCGCAAAAACCTTCTCGATGAGATATTCCTTGCGCAGTCGGTCAGTAGTGTAGTGCTTGGCATCTTCAGGACCTGTAGCCCATCTTACGTTGTAATTGGTGTAGGCATTCTCTGCTTTCACCTCGTAACCTTTAAAGCAGTCTTGCGCAAACCCGGCCAGGGCAAAGCACAAGAGTGCTGATGTCAATAATGTTTTTTTCATTTCCGAATATATGTTTTTAATTATTTCGTGTCTTCTTTATTTCTTCTCAGCCTTAAGAGATTGGGCGGCTGCCTTCTCCTCCTTTATTATCTGGTGGCGGTTGAAGTACAGCATGACCAGCGTGAGGGCCACGAGCAGTGCTGCGCCAATGAACTTGATATACTTGCAAAGGGCGTAGATGCAATAGCCAAAGAGCGAGCTGGCGAAGTCCATGCTACGGGCCTCGAAGCCTGAGGGTACATGGGCGGCCTTGTCTTGTGTGGCTGCATATACGGCTGCAGCGGCCTTGGTGAAGTCGGGAGCCATGTCGGTGACGAACCAGAGACCTATGAGCAGGGCCACCAGACCGATGATATAGCTCTTCACCACGTTGCCCTTGGTGTAGGGAAGGATGATGGGAAAGAGATAGAACAGGCCTGCCAGCGATGCAAGGGGCAAGAACTGGTTGCCGGGAAGCACCACAGAGACGATGAGATAGGTGGGAATGAGCAGCAAGGTGCACACCAGCGTAGTGGGATGACCGATGACCAGGGCCGGGCTCATGCCTATATGTACTTGCTTGCCATGGAACTTGGTGTTAACCAATTCCTTGGTTTTTTCTGAGATAGGCATCAGTCCGTCGATGAAAAGCTTGGTGATGCGGGGTATAAGTTCCATCACGGCACCCATGGTAACGCCCAGGAAGAGTATCTTCTTCACGTCCATGTGGGCCACAAGGCCTATCAGGGCACCCACGATGACGCCCAGCACGAGCGGTTCGCCCAGCACGCCGAACTTCTTCTTCATGCCCTCAGCGTCTATATCCAGCTTGCTGAAGCCCGGAATGCGGTCTAGCAGCCAGTTGATGGCCCATGTGAAGGGCGCGAAGCTCTGGCAGAAAGGCTGCGGAATGGATATTCCGGGAAGGTTATAATAGCTCTGGAACTTGCCGGCTGTCATGTCTGCGAACACCAGCGTGATGATATAGCACACGATGGCGGCGAAGTAGCCCCACAAAAGGCTCTGATCGAAGACGAAATACACCACAGCTCCGATGAAGGCATAGTGCCAGTAGTTCCACAGGTCGATGTTTACGGTGCGCGTGCACTTGCAAACGAGCAGCAGGAAGTTCACTCCCAGGCAGATGGGAATGATGAGCGCGCCCACCGCGGTGTTGTAAGCCACGGAGGCAGCTGCGGGCCATCCCATGTCGAAGACGTTGAGTTGCAGGTGATATATCTGCGAGATGGCCGTGAGAGGATCACTGAAGTTATCGGTGAGCAGCGCCGTTACGATGCCCAGACCCACGAATCCCACACCCACATAGAGGCCGGCTTTGAGCGCTTTGCCAAACTTCATGCCGATGCAAAGGCCTATGACGGTGAAGATGATAGGCATCATGACAGAGGCGCCGAGGCTGATGATGTAACTGAATACTTGTTCCATATTTAAGTAATATTGTTTTTAATACGTTTGATTTGGTTCTTAGTAGACTTGAAACAAAAGTTGGTGCAAATATACAAAAAAACTTTGTTATATTCGCACCAAACTATGTTAATCTTGGAAATATACGCGTTTTACGCGGTTGCTGACCCCTGTCAGCACCTCATAAGGTATGGTGTCGAGCGCGTCTGAGAGCACCGTTACGGGCAGGTCGTCGCCGAATATCTCAACGCTGTCGCCCTCCTTGCAGTCTATTCCGGTCACGTCTATCATGGCAACGTCCATGCATATATTGCCAACATATTCGGCTTTCTTGCCGTTCACCAGGCAATAGCAGTGCCGGTTGCCCAGATGGCGGTTCAGTCCGTCGGCATATCCTATAGGTATGGCGGCTATCACGCTGTCGTGGTCTATCTTTCCTTTGCGGCTATAGCCCACAGTATCGACTGCCGGTACGAGCCGCATCTGCAAGATAGTGGTCTTGAGCGTGCTCACGTTGTTGATGACCTGGTTGTTGCGTGGGTTGATGCCGTAGAGTCCCAGGCCCAGTCTGCACATGTCCATCTGCCGCTCTGGGAAGTGCTCTATGCCGGCGCTGTTGTCCATGTGGCGCAGTATCTTATGCGAGAAGGCGGCCTGCAGCTTCTTGCTTCCCTCGTCGAAGAGGGCAAACTGCTGTGCGCTGAAGTCGTCGAAGCTGTCGCTGTCTGAGCCCACGAAGTGTGAGAACACCGACCGCGGTATGATGGCGTTCTGCCCTTTCAGGCGCTTGATGAGCCTGTCCATGTCGTGCTTGGGGTCGAAGCCCAGCCTGTGCATGCCCGTGTCTAGCTTGATGTGCACGGGGAAGCCCGTGATGCCCTCTTTCTGGGCAGCCTTCACCAGGGCGTCGAGCAGCCTGAAGGAGTACACCTCCGGCTCAAGGTCGTAGTCGAACATGGTCTTGAAGGCCGTCATCTCAGGGTTCATAATCATGATGTTGGCGGTGATGCCGTTGTTGCGCAGCGTCACTCCCTCGTCGGCCACTGCCACGGCAAGGTAGTCCACTCTGTGGTCTTGCAGCGTCTTGGCTATCTCCACGGCGCCGGCTCCATAGGCATCTGCCTTGATCATGCACACCAGCTTGGTTTGTGGTTTCATGAACGAGCGATACCAGTTGAGGTTCTTCACCAGGGCGGTGAGGTTCACCTCGAGCGTTGTTTCGTGCACCTTCTTCACCAAGAGCTCGGTGAGATGGTCGAAGCCGAAGCACCGTGCGCCCTTCAGCAGTATCACCTCGTCGTGCATACTGTGGAAGACGTCGCTGTGGATGAAGTCTTCTACGGTGGCGAAGAAGTTCTTCTCGGCGATGTTCGCAAAGGCGCTTTGCTGTCCGCACAATGCCTCTCCTATGCCAATAAACTTCTGCACGCCTCGCTTCTCGGCCAGTGTGGCCACCTTGCCATAGAGCTCGGCGTCGCTCAGTCCGCTCTCAAAGATGTCGCTCAGTATGAGTGTGCGCTTGCGTCCTCTGTGGTCAGGACGGCGGCTCATAAAGTCGAGCGCGATGTCCAGGCTGTTGATGTCAGAGTTATAAGAGTCGTTGATGAGCGTGCATCCGTGTTGCCCCTCCTTCACCTCAAGCCTCATGGCCACCGGCTCCAGCGTTGCCATGCGGTTTCTGAGTGCTTCGGCCGTCACGCCGAGGTGCAATGACACGATGGCACTCGTAATGGCGTTGCGCACGGAGGCGTCGTCGATGAACGGCAGGGTGAATTCGCCCTCCTTACCTTTATAAATATATGTTACGGTGGTGTTGATGTCTTTCTTCGAAACGTTCTTCACGAAGAAGGCGGCCTTGGGGTTTCTGAACGACCACGACAGCTGTTCGCCCTTGTAGGCATACTCCGACATGCATCGGTTCACTATCTCGTCGTCCATGCAATACACCACTGCCTTGGTGTCATGAAACAGTGTGAGCTTCTCTTTGCACTTAGCCTCCATGGAGGTGAAGTTCTCCTGATGGGCCATGCCCAGGTTGGTGAGCACGCCGATGGTGGGTTGTATGATGTCGCGCAGGGCAAGCATCTCGCCGGGCTTGCTGATGCCAGCCTCGAACACGCCCACCTGCGTCTGCTCGTTGAGCAGCCACACCGAGAGCGGAACGCCTATCTGCGAGTTGTAGCTGCGCGGGCTGCGCGTGACAACCATCTGCGGTGAGAGCAGCTGATAGAGCCATTCCTTCACCATGGTCTTGCCGTTAGAACCCGTTATGCCCACGATGGGTATGTTAAACTCGTCACGATGGCGCTCGGCCAGGCGTTGCAAGGCCTCCAAAGAGCCCACCACCTTGAGGAAGTTGGCGTCAGGAAAGCGCTCTTGCCACTTTTCAGGCACCTCTTCTACCACAAAGTTGCGCACGCCTCTGCCATATAGGTCGGGTATATAGTTGTGCCCGTCGTTGCGTCCTGAGCGCAGGGCAAAGAATAAGGTTTCTTCAGGAAAGCACAAAGAGCGGCTGTCGGTGAGCAGAAAGCTGATGTTGGCTTCAGCCTCGCCATATCTTCGTGCCCCAATAAGGGTCGTTACTTTTTCAATAGTATAGTTCATTTTTGTGTTATATTTTATGAATGCAAAGATAATCATTATATACTTTACATCCAAAATATTAGGTTTTTTTTCGATGCCTGGCACATTTCTCGCACACGCCCTTGATAACGAAGTTGACGCTCTCGGCCTCAAAGCCCGGCGGAACGGTTATGTCGGGCAGCGCCACGTCCCACAAGCAATAGGTGCGGTGGCATATCTTGCAATAGAAATGGGCGTGCATGTCGCTGTCGGTGTAGGCGTCGTGGCTCAGGCACACCTCATATCTCACCTGGTCGCTGCCGTCTTCAAAGGCATGCACCAGATGTTGTGCCCTGAAGAGGGCCAGCGTTCGCGACACCACGCTCTTGTCGATGGTCTGCACGCGCTGCGCAAGCTCGTGCATGGAGAGCGGATAAGGCTCTGCCAGCAGGGCACGCAACAGTATCACCCGGTTGGCGGTTGGCCTGATGCCGTGCTGCTGCAGCATCTCCTCACTTCTGTTATCGGTCATTTTACTGATGGGTTTGATGTAATGTTATCGTGCAAAATAGTATGGTTAAAGCTTTACTTTAATCTATCCCATACTTCTTTCTTACCTCTGCGGCCTTTTCTTTCGTCTTTTCTAAGAATAGCTTATATTCCTCTGACTCAGGATGAAAGGGTCGGTGGTTAAGGGCTTCCTTTACGTGTCGCCACTCTTCCAGAAAGGCCAGCGTGCGCTCGCTGAAGTAGTGGGTGCTCAACTTCTGCCAGATATACTCCACAGTTTGCTCGCTGGGGTGCAGCATGTCGGGCTTATAGAAGCG
>DLDC01000041.1:0-3441 GCA_002480935.1 Prevotella sp. UBA7782
TGTCTTTAGCATTAATAAAATCGTATGGCAGGAAGCAGCCATGCACGTCACTTGTCTCTATTACATGTAAAACTACTTGTTCTGACTGCGCATTCATAACTGTTACGGCTAATAGGAGTGCCACGCACACCATGAGAAATCTTTTCATACCTTATGCATTATACCGCCACAAAATTATAAAAAATAACTGAATTAGGCATAGTTTTTGTTGATGAATTAGCAAAAGAACATATAAGGAGGATACATAAAATGGCATTTATAGACTATTATAAGATTTTAGGTGTTGACCGAAACATACCTCAGAAGGATGTGAGAGACGCTTACAGACGGCGTGCAAAGCAGTTTCACCCCGACTTGCACCCTAATGATCCCAAGGCTAAGGCTAAGTTTCAGGCGCTCAATGAGGCCTACGACGTGATAGGAGACCCTGAGAAGAGGGCCAAATATGATAAGTATGGCGAGCAATGGAGGCAGGCTGACGCCTTTGAGCAGCAGGCTCAGAGCAAGCAGCAAGGTGGCTACTACAGCGGAGGGTCGCCTTTTGAGGACTTCGACTTCAGTGCCTTTGGCAATGAAGGTGGCTTCTCCAGCTTCTTCCAAGACTTGTTTGGCGGAGCTTCTTCGGGTGCTTCCGGCAGACGTACTCGCTCGGCCGGCTTCGGCAGAATGCACTCCGGCGAGATGAACGCCACGGTAAACATCGACCTGTATACGGCTCTGCTGGGTGGGCAAATCATCATTCAGCTCAGTAGCGGACAGAAGATCAAGCTGCGCGTAAAGCCTGAAACGCAGCAAGGAACAAAGGTTAGAGTGAGAGGAAAAGGCTATGACAGGGGCGACGGAACCTACGGCGACCTGATAATAACCTATAACGTGAAGTTGCCAACCAACCTTAGCGAGCAACAGAAGCAACTGTTAAGGCAGATGAAAGCCGCTCAGCAGTAGGTTGATGCATATTATATAAAAGCATCGGATGCTTGAAAAAGATCCGATGCTTTTATTTTTTCACAACTTATTATTATGATTTCAAACCATCAGCCGACATATTCTTAGTTTTCAAAACTTTGTTACGCAGGAAGCAAAAGATTATAAGTTAACGGCTGTTAATATTATGCTTTAATAGCCTGATATATTCTTTTTGTTGAATAAGATAATTTTTATCCTGTCCATTTTCATGTAGAGAGCAAGAAAAGTTTGTACCTTTGCCGATGAAATAAAGGTAAAGATATGGAAAAAACAACTATTCGTATAATAGCGTTATCCACGTTACTGGTGTTCTTCGGCACCGTTGCAGAGGCTAAGAAATGGACTTTGCAAGAGTGTCTGAGCTATGCCTTGAGCAACAACATTACCTTGCAGCGTGCCAGACTCACCAAGGCTTCGGCTCACGAAGACGTACTTCAGGCGCAAGCTCAGCTCTTGCCGTCGCTCTCAGCAAGCACTTCGCACGTGGTAGCATATACTCCTTTTCCTGAAACGGGGCGGGCTCAAGTGACCAACGGCTATGTGGAAAGTAGCGTAGACAAGGTGTCTTACAACGGCAGTTATGGCATTAACGCCAACTGGACCGTGTGGAACGGCAATCAAAATCACAACCTTGTGAAGCTGAACAAGCTCATCGAGCAGAAGGCGGAGGTGGATTCGGCCGTCACTGCCAACAGTATTCAGGAGCAGATAGCACAACTTTACGTGCAAATATTATACTCTGCCGAAGCCATAAAGGTAAATCAACAGAGTCTGGAAGCCAGCAAGAAGAATGAGGAAAGGGGCAAGGAAATGGTGAAAGTGGGCAGTATGAGCAAGGCTGAGCTGTCGCAGCTCACCGCGCAAAGGGCACAGGACGAATACAATATCGTTGCTGCCGAAAGCAATATGCGCGACTATACCCGGCAACTGAAGCAACTCTTGCAGATTACAAACGATGATAACTTTGAGGTAGAAACGCCCACTGAGGAGACGGGAGATGCCCTTCAAGCCATTCCGGCCCTTACGCAGGTGTACGAAGAAGCTCTCAGCAACCGCCCGGAAATAAAGAGTTCGCAGCTGGCTATTGAGCAAAACCAGCTTAATTTGAAGATAGCCAAGGCGCAAAGCCTACCTTCCGTAGCCCTGACGGCAGGCGTTTCGACCAACAGCACCACCCTTAACGACAACGCGTGGGGCACTCAGCTGAAGAACAACTTGGGGTTGAACGGAGGCGTAACAGTGAGTATTCCTATCTTTGACCAACGCAAGAAGAAGACAGCCGTGAGCAAAGCGCTCATCTCAATAGAGGATAGCAAGATGCAACTGCGTGATCAAGAAACGCAGTTATATGCCACAATAGAGAACTATTGGATACAGGCTACAACCAATCAAGCCAAATACCGCTCGTCGGTAGCCAACACAAAGAGCCAGCAAGACAGCTATGACATGCTGTCAGAGCAATTCAGACTGGGTCTGAAAAACATCGTTGAGCTGATGAACGGCAAGACTAATCTCATCACGGCACAGCAAGAACAGCTGCAAAGCAAGTACCTGACGCTGCTCAACATCAACATGCTGAAGTTCTATATGCAGGGTGAGATAAAGTAGGAAAGGGCTCAAAAGAAAGCTTATAACATAGAAAATTCAAAACAAAACAGAAAGATGAAAAAGTACAGAATAAGCAAAGTTTGGATCATAGTGGGCGTGCTGGTTGTGCTGGCAGTGGCTGCCTGGCTTGCAACAAGAAGCAAAGACGAGACGAAAATCAGCTTCACAACGGCCAAGGTAGAGCCTGCCAACATTCAAAACAGCGTGACTGCCACCGGCACAATAGAGCCGGTGACAAGCGTAACCGTTGGTACTCAGGTGTCAGGTATAGTAAGTCATCTGTATGTAGACTATAACAGCCAAGTGAAAAAGGGCCAAGTAATTGCCGAATTGGATAAAACCAACCTCATCAGTACGCTCAGTTCGGCCAAGGCTTCACTGAGAAGCGCTGTGGCAAACGTGGCAAAAGCCAAGGCCGACTATCAAAGTCAGGTGGCCAATCTGAACTATCAGCGCGCCAACTTCAACCGATATGCCACCCTCTATAGAAAGGGATTGACAAGCGCCAACGACTATGACAACGCCCGACTTGCCCTACAACAGGCACAAGAGCAGGTAGCCTCATCCAATCAGCTGGTGGCTCAGGCAGAGCAACAAGTAACACAATCCAGGGCACAAGTGTCTCAGGCTGAAACCAATCTGGGCTATGCCACCATCACATCACCTATAGACGGCGTGGTACTTTCAAAGTCTGTAGAAGAGGGACAGACTGTTGCGGCAAGCTTCAGTACGCCAGAACTGTTTACCATAGCCAAAGACTTGACCAACATGCAGGTGGTGGCCGACGTTGATGAAGCCGATATAGGCGATGTAAAAAAAGGCGAGCGGGTGTCTTTCACCGTTGATGCTTATCCCGACAACACCTTC
>DLDC01000041.1:3507-4462 GCA_002480935.1 Prevotella sp. UBA7782
CATATCAAGTAGTTATCAGCGCACCAAACAAGGATTTGAAGCTCAAGCCGGGCTTAACAGCCAACGTAACCATTTATACAGCCGAGCGGGCTGGCGTGCTGAGCGTTCCGTCAAAGGCATTGCGCTTTACGCCTACACAAGAAACACTGGGCAAGAAGTATAAGATAGTAGACGTAGCCGGAGCAAAAAACAAGGTTTGGACGCTCAAAGGCAACGTGCTGACAGCCCATAAAGTGAACATAGGCATGACAGATGGCATGCACACACAAATAATCGGCGGCATCAGCAGGGGTGAGACCGTCATCACAGACCTGGCCGTATCAACGCCCAGTGAGAGCAGTGAAAGCAGCGACAACGAGCAAAGCCCGTTTGCGCCCGGCCCAAAGAGAAGCGACAAAAAGAAGTAACACCTCAGTAAAGAGAATGTCTTTATGGCAGAAAACGATAACATAAGCACAGACAATGGCAAGAAAGTAGTGATAGAACTGNNACTGCAGAATGTGAAGCGCAACTTTCTTGTAGGCGACGAGACGGTGCACGCGTTGCGGGGTGTGTCATTCAAGATTTACGAGGGCGAATTTGTGACCATCATGGGCAAATCGGGCAGTGGCAAGTCTACGTTACTCAATCAGTTGGGCTGCCTCGACACACCTTCTTCAGGCGAATACTATCTAGACGGTGTACCCGTAAGGCAAATGTCAAGGGCCCAAAGGGCCGTGTTGAGGAACAAGAAGATAGGCTTTATCTTTCAGAACTACAACCTTCTGCCCAAGACAACCAGCATAGAGAACGTAGAGCTTCCCTTGATGTACAACCCCGAAATAAGCTCGTCCGAACGCTTTGAGAGGGCTGTCAACGCGCTCAAAGCCGTGGGCTTGGGCGACAGGCTTTATCATAAGTCTAACCAAATGTCGGGCGGACAGATGCAGAGAGTGGCCATAGCCCGCGCCCTGGT
>DLDC01000004.1:0-263 GCA_002480935.1 Prevotella sp. UBA7782
AGCTGGCATCTGTGTGAGGTGCTAGGGCTGAACGAGGAAAAGACAAGCCGTATCGTCTTTCATGAGATAACCAAGCCCGCCATACTCGAGGCCATCAAGCACCCCCGCCATCTGGACATGAACCTGGTTAACGCCCAGCAGGCACGCCGGGTGCTCGACAGACTGGTGGGTTTCAAGCTCTCACCCGTGCTCTGGCGCAAGGTCAAGCCGCAGCTCTCGGCCGGCAGAGTGCAGAGCGTTGCCGTGAGGCTCATCGTGGAGCG
>DLDC01000004.1:301-4305 GCA_002480935.1 Prevotella sp. UBA7782
GAGATACAAAACTTCAAGAGCGTTCCCTACTATCGCATCAACGCCATCTTTGCCGTGGCCGACGAAAACGGCGAGGTGAACGAGGTGAAAGCCGAACTGTCAACACGCTTCAAGACGCACGACGAGGCCATAGAATTTCTTAACACCTGCAAGGACGCCACGTTCAGAGTGGCCGCCATCACCAAGAAGCCCCTCAAGCGCACCCCCGCGCCACCCTTCACCACATCCACACTGCAACAAGAGGCAGCGCGCAAGTTGGGCATGACGGTATCGCAAACCATGATGATAGCCCAGAGGCTGTATGAGAACGGCCGCATCACCTATATGCGAACCGATAGCGTGAACCTCTCATCCCTCTGCATCAACGCCAGCAAAGCTGAGATAGAAAAGCTATACGGCGGGCAATACAGCAAGGTGAGACAGTATCACGTGCACACCAAGGGCGCCCAAGAGGCCCACGAGGCCATACGCCCCACGCACATGGAAGACGTGAAGATAGACGGAACGGCACAGGAAAAGAGGCTCTACGAGCTGATATGGAAGCGCACCATAGCCTCGCAGATGGCCGATGCCAGCATAGAGAAGACCACGGTGAACATCAGCGTGTATGGCAACGGGCGCATGGCCGAAGAAGAGTTTGTGGCCAACGGCGAGGTGGTGAGCTTCGACGGATTCCTGAAAGTGTATCGTGAGTCTACCGACGACGACGGCAACGGAGCCGACGACAGCATGCACACCCTGCCAGCCCTGAAGATGGGCGACGAGCTGAAACGCCGCGAGATAACCTCCACCGAACGCTTCTCGCAGAGCCCCTCGCGCTACACAGAGGCCAGCCTGGTGCGCAAGATGGAAGAGCTGGGCATAGGCCGACCCTCTACCTACGCCCCCACCATATCCACCATACAGCAAAGAGGCTACGTGGAAAAGGGCGAGAAGAAAGGCGAAGAGAGGCTCTACGCCATCGACACCCTAAGAAGCGCCAGCATAACGACCTCTACGAAGAAAGAGATGGCAGGCGCCGACAAAGGCAAGCTCATACCCACCGACATAGGCATTGTGGTGAACGACTTTCTAATGCAGAACTTCCCCGACATCATGGACTACAACTTCACGGCCAACGTGGAGCAAGAGTTCGATAAGATAGCCGAGGGCAAGGCCCGCTGGAACGCCGAGATGAAGGAATTCTACCGTAGGTTTGAGCCCGACGTAGAGAAGGTGATGAACGCCCGCTCGGAGCACAAGGCCGGAGAGCGTGTGCTGGGCACCGACCCCAAATCGGGCAAGCAAGTGTCCGTGAAGATAGGGCGCTTCGGCCCCGTGGTGCAGATAGGCACGGCCGACGACGACGAGAAGCCCCGCTTCTCGCAGCTGCCCGCCGACAAGAGCATGGAAGACATCACGCTCGACGAGGCTCTGGAGCTCTTCAAGCTGCCCCGCACGGTGGGCGACTTCGAGGGCACGGCAGTTGTCATAGGCGCCGGCAGATTCGGGCCCTACGTGCTGCACAACAAGAAATACGTGTCGCTGCCCAAGGGCGCCGACCCCTTGAGCATAACGCTCCAAGAGGCCGTAGAGCTGATAAGAAACAAGCGCGAGGAAGAAGCCAAGCGACACCTCAAGCAGTTTGACGAAGACCCCAAGATGGAAGTGATGAACGGACGCTTCGGACCCTACATCGCTTACGACGGAAAGAACTACCGCCTGCCCAAGAACCTGCACGAGAAAGCAGCCCAACTGAGCTACGACGAGTGCCTGAACATCGTCAACAACGCCCCCGAGCCCAAGTCGCCGAGAGGCAAAAAACACGCTAAATGACAAACAGAATCATCTTCATCGGCTACATGGGCGCTGGCAAGACCACCGTGGGCAGGGCACTCTCCAAAGACCTGGGCATGCCTTTCTACGACCTCGACTGGTATATAGAGAGCCGGATGCGCCGCAGCGTGAAGCAAATATTCGACCAAGAGGGCGAAGAGGGTTTCCGGAAAATAGAGCGCAACATGCTGCACGAGGTGGCAGAGTTTGAGAACGTCATCCTGAGCTGCGGAGGCGGAACGCCCTGCTTCTTCGACAACATGAGCTACCTGAACCGGCAAGGCCAGACCATATACCTCAAGGCCCAGCCCGAAGTGCTCTACAGCCATCTCAAGATGGGCAAGGTGGTAAGGCCACTGCTGCTCAACAAGACACCCGACCAGGTGAGAGCCTTCATCAAGCAGCAGCTCGCCCAACGCGAGAAATACTACAGCCAGGCCCACCACACCATCGACGTGAGCCTGCTGGACAACCGTGAAAAGATAAAAATCACAGTCGAAACAATCAAGAAACTGCTCAACATATAGCTTGACAACAATGAAAAAATGGACAATAGAAGACTCCAAAGAGCTGTACAACATCAACGGATGGGGCACATCCTACTTTGGCATCAACGATAAAGGCGACGTGTATGTCACCCCGTGCAAGGACAATACGCAGATAGACCTGCGCGACGTGATGGACGAGCTGGCGCTCAGAGACGTCACGCCCCCCGTGCTGCTGCGCTTTCCCGACATTCTGGACAACCGCATCGAGAAAACAGCCAGCTGTTTTCAGAAAGCCGCCAAGGAATACGACTACAAGGCCCAAAATTTCATTATCTACCCTATCAAGGTAAACCAAATGCAGCCCGTCGTGGAAGAAATCATCTCACACGGACGCAAGTTCAACCTCGGACTTGAGGCCGGATCAAAGCCCGAGCTGCACGCCGTCATCGCCGTGCAGTGCCAGAGCGACTCGCTCATTGTCTGCAACGGGTATAAAGACCAAAGCTACATAGAGTTGGCACTGCTGGCGCAGAAGATGGGAAAGCGCATCTTCATCGTGGTGGAGAAGCTCAACGAGCTCGACATCATCGCACGCGTGGCCAAGAAAATGAACATCAAGCCCAACCTGGGCATCAGAATCAAGCTCGCCTCATCCGGCTCGGGCAAGTGGGAAGAGAGCGGAGGCGACGCCAGCAAGTTCGGGCTCACCAGCTCCGAGCTGCTCGACGCGCTGCACATACTTCACGAAAGAGGGCTCGACGACTGCCTCAGACTCATACACTTCCACATCGGAAGCCAGATAACCAAGATACGACGCATACAGACAGCCTTGAAAGAGGCAGCCCAGTTCTACGTTAACCTGCACAAGATGGGATATAACGTAGACTTCGTTGACTGCGGAGGCGGGCTCGGCGTAGACTATGACGGCACACGCAGCTCCAGCAGCGAGAGCAGCGTGAACTACTCCATACAAGAGTATGTGAACGACTGCGTCTACACCTTTGTAGACGCCGCCAACAAAAACGACATCGCACACCCCAACATCATCACAGAGAGCGGCCGCAGCCTCGCAGCCCACCACTCCGTGCTGATCATAGACGTGCTCGAGACAGCATCCCTGCCCGAGATGCCCGAAGAATTTGAGGCCAAGGAGTCTGACCACCAGCTGGTGAAAGACCTGTATGACATATGGGACAACCTCAACCCCAGAACAATGCTCGAAGACTGGCACGACGCCGAGCAGATACGCGACGAGGCCCTGGAACTCTTCTCACACGGCATGGTAGACCTCAAGACAAGGGCCGAGATAGAGAGCATGTACTGGAGCGTGTGCCACGAGATAAACACCCTGGCGCAAGGCATGAAGCACGTGCCCGACGAGCTGCGCGGGCTTGACAAGCTGCTGGCCGACAAGTATTTCTGCAACTTCTCCATCTTCCAGTCACTGCCCGACAGCTGGGCCATAGACCAGCTCTTCCCCATCATGCCCATACAGCGGCTCGCCGAGCGCCCCACACGCAACGCCACGCTGCAAGACATAACGTGCGACAGCGACGGCAAGATAGCCAACTTCGTGTGCAACGGACATATAGAGCATGTGCTGCCCGTGCACCCTCTCAAGAAGGGCGAGCCTTACTACCTGGGCGTGTTCCTCGTAGGAGCCTACCAGGAGATACTCGGCGACATGCACAACCTCTTCGG
>DLDC01000004.1:4377-6399 GCA_002480935.1 Prevotella sp. UBA7782
GAGGTGCTCGACTATGTGCAGTATAACCCCAAAAAGCTCGTGCGCCAGCTCGAGATATGGGTGACAAAGAGCGTCAAGAGCGGCAAGATAACCCTCGACGAGGGCAAGGAATTTCTCAGCAACTACCGCTCCGGGCTCTATGGATACACTTATCTGGAATAAACAGAAATGGAAAAACTCACCATTATCAAAGTGGGCGGGGCCATCGTTGAAGACGACAGCCGGCTAGACAACCTGCTCGGACGCTTTGCCACCCTGCCCGGGCATAAGATACTTGTGCACGGCGGAGGCCGCAGAGCCACCAAGGTAGCCGCCGCCTTGGGCATTGAAAGCCGCATGGTAGAGGGCAGGCGAGTCACCGGCAGGCAGATGCTCGACGTGGTGACAATGGTCTACGCAGGCCTGGTCAACAAGAACATCGTGGCGCGTCTCGACACCAAAGGCATCCGGGCACTCGGCCTCACAGGAGCCGACGCCACCGTGATACGCTCCGAGAAGCGCCCCATAACAAACGGCACAGACTATGGCTACGTAGGCGACGTCAAAGAGGTAAACGCCCCACAACTGCAGGCATTCCTGGAGCAAGGGCTCACACCCGTCCTGGCACCCCTCACCTTCGACGCCGGGGGGCGGCTGCTCAACACCAATGCCGACACTATTGCCGGAGAGACAGCCTGCGCCATGGCCGGGCTCTACGACACCACGCTTATCTATTGCTTCGAGAAGAAAGGCGTGATGGGCGACGACGGCAGCGTCATACCCCATCTCAACCGCGCCCGCTTCGAGGCCCTGAAAGCCTCCGGCACGCTCTCGGGCGGGATGATACCCAAGGTAGAAAACGCCCTCTTGGCCGTAGAGAGAGGCGTCAGGCGCGTCTTCATCACACAAGCCACCGCCATAGACGGCCAAGAAGGCACCATTATACAATGACAGGGCAGGGAGCCAAGTATTGTTAACAGATATTAAAAACAATAATTTTCACCCGTATTGCTGTAACTTTCACCATAACCCAATCGTCTTTTAAGCAGAAGTCAGATGAAGAAAATCAGTTTTCGTAACGATGTGTTGCCGCTGAAGAACCAGCTTTACAGGCTTGCCCTGCGCATCACACTCAATCGGACCGAAGCTGAAGACGTCGTTCAGGACACACTCATCAAAGTGTGGAGCAAGCGCGACTATTGGCCCGAGATAGACTCCATAGAGGCCTTCTGCCTCACCATATGTCGCAACATGGCTCTGGACCGCCTGAAGAAAAAAGGCAACGACCACGAGTCACTGGAATCCAAGAACACACCCGAGCCGTCTGCGACGAGTGATCCCTACAAGCTGATGATGCGAAAAGACAGAGTAGAAACCGTCAGAAAGCTTGTGAACACACTCCCCGAAAAACAACGGAGCTGCATGCAGCTCCGCGACTTTGAGGGAAAAAGCTATAAGGAAGTAGCGGAGATACTCGGCATAACCGAGGAACAAGTGAAGGTGAACATCTTCAGAGCCCGCCAAACCATCAAGCAAAAGTTTAGAAAAATAGACAACTATGGATTATAAGTATATACAGCAAATACTCGAGCGCTACTGGAAGTGCGAGACAACCCTTGAGGAAGAGGACATCCTGAAGACCTTCTTCTCACAGGACAACATCCCCGAAGAGTTGCGCCCCTTCCAGCCCCTGTTCAGCTATGCTCACGCCCAAAAGCAAGAAAATGCCCTGGGCGATGACTTCGACGAGAGGATTCTGGCACTCACGGAAGACGCACGGCCAGTCAAGGCCCGCGTTATCACCATGCGCAGGCGCCTCATGCCGCTCTTCAAGGCAGCGGCTGTCGTAGCCATCATACTTACCATCGGGAACGCCATGCAAATGGCTGTGAGCGACGAGAACGCCGCACCCGCACCCTCCTCGGCCAGCATGGAGAAGCCGCACGACGGACCCTCTGTGGCCAAGATAGACTCCGCCAAGCTCGACACCATGAAGCAGAGCATCACCCCCGACGGATTCATGAAATAAGATAATTTCTATGC
>DLDC01000004.1:6404-26237 GCA_002480935.1 Prevotella sp. UBA7782
CTCTCAAATTTTTCATAACATACAAACGTAGATCGAGGGCTGAAATCCAAGTGAGGACTCCAGCCCTCTCTTTTTTTGTGCGTTCGAGCGTAGCTTAGCACACGCCTTCACAAGCACTGCTCTATACCTAACAAGAACATGCCCACTTCTCTGCAAAAGAAAGCGGGCATGCTGAATAGAACAATCAACCGATGACTATCTCACTATCATACGGTAGCACTTAGATGTTCCGTTGGGACTAACAAGGTAAATACCTCTAGGCATCTTAGCTAAAACACCCTTACCAGAAGCCATCCTTACACCGGCTGTATTGTATACCGTGACATCAACATCCATCAGATTGTCTGTGATTGCAGATAAATATCCTATTTCTGTAGCAATGGTTATAGCATTGGATGCTGCAGACTCTTTGTCGCCATACATGGCTGTTGCCATATAGGTGTGCAGGCCGTCTTCTGAGGCATAGTCGTCGAAGCTGGTCACAGCTGCGGGGAGCGAGGCGATAAGCTCTCCGTCACGATAGATTCTGTAGCCCGTGACGGGTTGTGAAGCGCCTTCGAAAGAGACGTCGTCAAAGGCGAGTGACAAGCCGTTGGGTGTGGTGTGGCGCAAGGCGAAGAAGCGGGCATCTTCAGGCAATGTGACCTCATATTCAGTCCACCCAGCAGCGGATGGCCGCTCTGTCTCAAGGAGCTGGAAGCTGCTTTGTGCCGAGTCGGTTGTTGAATAGAGCACGTCGAAGGTCTCTGCGCCATAATTGCTTGTCAGCAGTCCGGCTTTCAGCTTGATGGTCTGCTCTCTTCCTGACAGTCGGGGTGAGATGAGCCAGTCGTCGGAGTGGCCGTTCTTGGCATATTGCGGTACAGCGTCGAAGGATATGGCATATTGCTCTCCTGACGGGGCTGCGGCATTGGGATTGGCCTGAGGATCTACTCCCAAGGCAGCAGGCTTGAAGATGATATAGCTCATGGCCTGCCCCATGTGGCTGAATGTGACGTCGGCAAAGCCGTAGGTTTTCTGAGCTCCGTCGGCATCGATGAGCTGCCAGGGTGACATACTGTCGCTGAATGGCTCGTAGGCCTCAAAGTCTTCTGTGATGTTGGGATAAGCGCCTTGCGGCTGGCTCCACGACAGTGTGACGTAACGGGAGCCGTTGGTAGAGGCGCGCAGGTCTGTTATACCGGGATAGTCGCTCGGGCTGACAGCCACCATCATGGTGTCGCGATTGTTACGGGCAATGGTGTCGTTGGCATCTGTCACAACCGCCTGTAGCATGTATTGTCCCACGGTGTTGGTGGTGGCATGAAACAGCAGGGTGTAGGTGCTGTCTGCCATGGATGCGAGCGTACCACCATTACATGAGGCAAGCAGGCTGTCTTTCGAGTCAACCAAACGTATGGTAAAGTTGCTTTCGGTGTTTTCGCCTCTGTTGGTCACCCTGACGTGATAGGTGCCGTTGTTGTTTACCTTAACAGAGGCAGAGCCTTTCAGCTTTATCTGCAGGTCATGTGACGGCACATCGTATACATCTATGTTGTCGATGGCAACTGGTACGGTTTTGTCGCCGAGCATGGTATAGAATTGCAAGCGCACGTATCCATTGTCATGCTTTACGAGAGGTATGGCTATTCGCTTCCACTCACCTTTTGGAGAGAAGGCTGCAGAGAGGTCTATCTTCTGAAGAATATAAGGTGGATTGGCTCTGCCATCCATTCGTTCGATGACATTGATGTAAGAGGGATTGCTGTTCGTGGGTTTCTGTCCGTAAATGCTGAATACGAGCTTGGGATTGGCAGCGCCTGCCAGGTTTATCTTGTAGGAGGTGAGTGTGCCCTTCATGTTGTCTGCCCCCATGCCTGTCATGGCGACAGCTCCGGGCTCGTCGTCATCAGCCGAGAAATTGCTCACATTGTCATATCTATAATACTCCCACTTATATACGCTTTGGCCCTGATTGAATCCCTCGTGCAGCGGCAGCGCGTAAGGAGCGCCAGTGATAAGAGTGTTGAAGTCGAATCCCGGATTGCCTGTTCCGGCAAGGTTTGTGGTGTAAACCAGGAAGTCAGCCAACCGTTGTTCGCCCGTAGTGGGTATGTCGTCTATGACATAGCAGGTATCTTTAATGCCCGTAATAGTAGGTGCTGCACCGCCCTGATGGTTGCCGTAGCCCATGGGCATGATGCCGTAAGTGACATGTGCGGGGTTGACGGGCCTTCCGTTAGCGCCTGTGGTACTGACCTTGTTCCATGAGATGGTGGCTGTTCCGTTGAGGTTGTCTTGATAGGTTACGCCTTCTGTTGTAGCAGGCACATCGTCGCCCACATATCCGCTCACGCTGTTTTCTGAGCCACGTCCGGCCTCATTGTAAGCCACTACGGTGTACTTGCGCAATCCGCTGTAGGCTGATGTGTCGGTGTAAGCCAGTTGCTCGCCAGGGGTTACATTGCTGAGGGTCTTGAGCAAGATGGTGTCTTGCGCCAGTATTTCTATCTTTTCTATTGATGGGAGGAGTGATCCGTCGCCAAGCTTTGTGGGCGCTTTGAACGTCAGTTGTGTGTTATACTCGCCGAGACGGGGCTTCATCTGCAATTGGGTTACGGAGTCGGGTGAGAGGAATACGGCACCGGGGTATACGCCCAGGCTGTCGATCTTGATGTATTGGGCTTGTTCAGGGCTCATAGCGTGAAAGGCGAACCTATATTCACCGTCAGACTCTATCCGGACGGTGTTTTTGCTGTGGTTCCAGGGCATGCCCACTCCCGAGAATTTTAGAGTGTCGCTGATAGCCTTGAAGCCCGTCGCGTCAGTGCCTTTTCCGAAGAGAACCTGCATGATGTTGTCCTTGTCCCAGGTACCGCTTTCGTAAGAGTAGCTGACGCAGTATTCGCGTCCGCCCAAAAGCTTCAGAGGGGGTGTGAGGAGCCAGTCGTCGGCAGCACTGTTTGTGGATATGGCAGCCCTGCCATTGTTCAGACCTGTGTTATAGTCGTAGTCGCTGGTCCAATACCACGAGCTATAATCATCGTTGCTGTTGATTTTTGTGAAGAGCATCAACGAGTCTGACGACTCGAAATTGCAATACCACGGTGTTGGCAGTGCTCCTCCGAAGGCCACCTTCTGATACTGTGTGTTCACTTCCTCGCTTGTCATATCGCCGTTTACTGCATATACCTTATACCAGTAGATGCCCATCGGAGCATTTGCGGGGAGCTGGTCTGTGTAAGAGGGTGTGGTAAGGCTGTCGGCTATGACGCTGTCTTGTGGCATGCGCACTACGCGGTAGCAGATATGGTCTATATAGCCGTTGTGCTTTACGGTGGTCACCTCGCTCCATGACAGTGACACCTTACCGGCGGTGTCCATCGAGCAATTAATGTATCCCACGTTGTAAGGCTCATCGTATCCTATCCATTGGCTTACATTAGCATTTGGGCTCTTGCCTACGGCGTTGACGGTGTTGACCACGAACCGTGTCTGCCCAGACTGTTCCAGCTGTATGTCTCTGCTTACTGCAGCTCCTGCTTGTGCAACGTCATGATAGAGCGTATCACCATTCACAATAATATAATAGGTGAGTGAGCCTGTGAGATTGTCGCCGGCAAAGGTTTTGTCGGGCATGGTGAAGGATATGGACCCCGTCTTGGATGCTCCTGTGAAGTTGATGGCAAGGTTGCTGACAGCAGCGGGAGCGCCATCTTCGGCTGCGGGGGCAGGAACATAGATGGCTCCTATTCGCGTTCCGGAGGGGAAGTCGCCAATGAGGCTGGCTGCACCTGTGTTGGTGTCTACCTGGTAAAGAGAGCTGTAGCCATTGACGGTATAGGCAGCCCAATAGAGGGTGTTCTTCTTCACGTCGAATGCAGCCCCCATTCCTCCCGATACATAGCCGGGCTTAACGCCCGTATAGCCGATGTAGGTGTCGGCTCCGGTTGCTTTATCGAGCTTATGTAAGCCGCCATTACTTGAGATGGCATACAGCTGACCTTGGGCATTAGCTGCCAGGCTGACAAAATTAGTGTCGCTGAAATTGCAGATGGTATTGGCCGACAGGCTTGCATAATCGATCTTCATGAGCTTGTCTCTGTTCAGGCTTATGGCATAGACATTGCTCGAAACGGGATCGTAGGTAGTGGCAGCAGCAAGAATGTTGTTGGCATCTGAACTGTAAGCGTAAGGCACGGTTTCTGTCCATGACTCGGTGCTGTATTCACCGTAATAGGCTGAGGTCATGCCATAATATGACATATAGTTAACGTAGTGGAAGATATTGTCGAAGAACGTTGCTCCGCCCTTGCCTATCAGGTTGCTGTTGGTTGCCAATGGTGTGATGGTGAAGCCGTTTGAGGCAGGAAAGCTGTAAACGCCCATGATGTAGGTGTTGGGATAATGGTTTTCTTCTATCAGGTTTCCCCACAGCGTGGTGCCGTCGCCACTTATGGTAGATACTCGCTTAAGTAGCGATGGTGGCAGGCTGGCTGTTGTGGCAACCTGGCTTTCGGAATGCGCGTTTTCAGAATTCTTGCTTTTGTCTGACTGAAGAAGCATCATGCGCTCTTGCATTGTGGCTACTCTTCTGACAGGAAGCACTCTGCCTGTTCCTTGTCCCGAGGAATAGAGCGGCACAAAGAACACAGCAATCATAGATAATAGTAAGTTGTGTTTCATCTTAATTTACTTTTTTTTGTGATTACTTACAGATATGAATGTATCATACCCGCAAGACTACTTTACCAAATCGTAATATGTCAGCGCAATCTCTCGATTATCAAAAGCAAATATAGTTAAATAAACAACATATTGTTATGTTTTTAACCTTATTTTATAATCAGACCATAGACAAACGATTGTATTATTAGTGTTAAAAAATATTTGCGTTAATAATACAAAAAAACATCATGATAATGAAACGACGCCCATAAAAATTGCCTATCTTTGCACTCGTCAGCGCAAGTCTTTCGTATTAATATAAACAAAAAACCAATATTAATATGGAGAAGACTTTAGGGTTTTTATGCTTGTTGCTGCTTCCCGGATGGTTGGGGAGCAGTGGTCAGGAGTATGCGCGGCATACACTACAGCACACCACTTTAGGGGTGTCGGCCCAAAATATGCGTATAGACAAGCGGTACGCCACCCGTAACCAAGTGCAGCAAAACACATCCTTCCTTTCGCCGGTTCGTGCTGTAGCGTTTTCCATGAGCAACAGTGCCCAAAACGTCATGCCTGTGGCAACGGCACCCGACGGCACGGAGATATGGGGCAGCGTGCTCGCGGCAAGATCGTGGGTGAACAGCGGCAGCAAGTATGGCATGTATGCTTTTGACGCAGTGCCCAACACAGAGCTCGACACTTTATGCCTGAGCAACGATTTGGTGCCTAACGGTGGCAGCGTATATGTCGACGGCATGTACCGTTTCTTTACCTATGTGCAGGACCCGGTGCAAGACTACGTGGTGTTTCATGAATATAAAGCGCAAACATGGACACCTACAACAAACAACGGAAGGAAGTTTTATGACTACAATCTGTTGTCGAACGACATGACTTATGATGCCACGACAGGCAGAAGTTATGGTATCTTCTTTAATTCTGATTTCTCTAAGCAAGTCTTTGGCTATGTAGACTTCAACACCTTTAAGCGAACAGACGTTGCCACGATAAGCAATATGGCCAAGTATATGGCCGCCATAGCAGCAGCGCCCGACGGACAGATATACACTATTTTGCAAAGCTCTGAGCTGGCAAAGATTAATAAGGAAACGGGGCAGATAACACCCGTGGGGCTGTTGGGCGTTCCGGTTAACACTTATATGCAGAGCCTGGCCTTTGACCAGCGCACGGGCAAGCTCTATTGGACGCGGTGCTCTAACATTGAGCATGCCCTTTATCAGATAGACACCTCTACGGGCAGGGCATATAAGATATCTGATTTTCCGGGTCAGGAGCAAATAACGGGTATCTTCGTTCCCGACACAAATCCTCTGAACACACAGGTTCCGGCCAAGATAACCGACATACATCTTACTCCCATTGAGCCCACCAACACTTGCGATGTGCAGTTTACTTTGCCGTCTAAGACGGTGGGGGGAGATGACGCAAGCGGCAGTATGAATTATGTGGTGTGCGCCGGCCCCGACACGCTTCAGACAGGAACGGGGCAACCGGGTGAGAGCATATCCTTTACAGGACAATTGCCTACGGGGAGTGTGAGGATGTCTTTCTTATGCAGCAACAGCTCGGGAACGTCAGAGACAGCCCATCGCATAGTGTGGGGCGGCCCCGACGTCCCGGCTGCTCCGGGGCAAGTAGACTTTTATGTAGATGCGGGGAATGTAGCTCATGTAAAGTGGAACAGGGTTACCGAAGGTTTGCATAGCCACCATTTACTGCCATCGGCTGTTAGCTATAAGGTGTATCGGGCGGGTGAGAAAGCCGCTGTCGCTACGGTGGCTGATACTGTGTTCACTGAAGATGTGCCACAGCAGAACTATGCGCTGAGCGGATATACCATAACCGCCGTAAACAATGGCGTTGCAGGAGAATCGGGCAGCTCCAACAAAGTGGCCTTTGGAAAGGCTTTCGAAATGCCTTATGTGGAAGGATTCAGAAGCAAGGCTGACGCCGACCTGTTTACCATCGTCAACCCCGACGATGATGACAGTTTCTGGCAATATGTGTCGTCTTACGATCGCATGTGCATCAGCTGCTATGACAAAGCCGACGACTGGCTCATTACGCCCCCCATACACTTTGACGGCGAGCATGCCTCAACGCTGTCATTTGCTGCCAGAATCCTTGTCGGCAGAAGGGCCAAGCTGTCCGTGAGCGTGGGGACGGGCGACGATCCTGCCTCTTACAAGGAGATTGTGCCCACGATGAGCGTCACGGCAACGTCTGACACTGTATACCAAGTGAGAATCATAAAACCCGAACAGGGCGATTATCGTATTGCCTGGCATGCAGAAAGCGATGCTCTGCCCTACTCTCTGGCCCTGGGCAATGTGAGCGTGAAGCAAAGCGGGCCGCTCACCATGCCGGCAGCACCCACCGATTTTTCGGCAATACCCGACGCTAAGGGGGGAGGAGGCGCATCTATCAGCCTGAAGGCTCCAGACAAGGATGTTAAGGGTCAGAGCCTTGGCAGCTTGTCGGAAGTCATTGTTTGCAGAAACGACACCGTGATACACACATTTGAGAATCCGGCCACAGGGGCTGCCTTGTCTTATAAAGACAACACACCGCCAAGGGGACGCAACACCTACAGTGCCATGGCTATACTGAACGGCACGAGGGGCGAGACGGCAAGTGCTGCTGCCTTCGTGGGCGTGGATGTGCCCTGTGCTCCGGCAAAGCTAACGGCCAGACGAACATCTGGCAACAACATCACCCTGCAGTGGGACGGCATAACTACTAAGGGCGCGAATGGCGGATATGTTGATTTGGGCGACATACACTATGCCGTGTTCTGCCCTGATAGCAAAGGCATGCCCCAAGTGATAGCAAGAACCAGCCAGGGCGACACTACGCTAACCACTACTATACCAAGTTTTGCTGACGGAACCATCTACTCGTATGTTGTCGTGGCATACAACAGCGACACCATCAGCGCAGCTACAGAAAGCAATTATATAGTGACGGGCAATGCTGCAACTGTTCCTTATCGTGAAACTTTTCCCTACGGCACACTATCGCATGGATGGTGGCGCACCGGCAACGGTCAGAACTTACTGACGCTTGCCGCTACCAATGCGTCTGACGATATTGCGGGACTCGTGTTCTGGTATGCTGCCAACAAAGGCGAGGACGCTACCATCAGCTCTACAAAGATTTCGCTTGCCGGCACTGTAAATCCTGAACTGGTGTTTGCTTACTACGTGCCTGACAAGAGTGTGGGGCAGAACGTCAAGCTGCACGTTTCGGCTACCAAGGGCGACTATCTCACGCAAGTGACTCTGAAGGATATTGCATGGGGCGACGCTCCGCACACAGGATGGAACACTGCCGTGGCCGACTTATCTGCTCTGAGAGACGAGGATTTCATCATGTTACACTTCCGCGCCGAAAGCAATGTAACGGGCAATGAGCAGGGACTCGTGGCTATAGACAACATACGCATACAGGAGCATCAGGCCAACGATTTGTCTGTGCTGCTCAGCCTGCCTCAAGACACCGTAGTGGCGGGGCAAAAGGCTGTGGTGAGGGTGCACGTTTACAACAACGCGGCATCAGCTCAGGGCACGGGGCTCATCACGCTGAGAGACGCTCATGACAAGGTGCTGGGCTCTGTGAGCCTCGACTCTGTACCTGAACCTTATGGATATATGCTGTATGACATGGACTATCAATCGGATATCCGTGACCGGCAAACGGCAGTGGTTAAGGCTGAGGTGACGGCTGAATATGATGACGATGCAGACAACAACACCTCATCTGCCACCATCGGGGTGTCAAGACCTCATCTGCCAACGGTTGCTGACCTTGAAGCATCTGGCACCAGCGGCGGTAACCTGCTGAGGTGGAAGGCACCCGAGAGGCAAATAGCACGTACCACAGAGACCTTTGAGAGCGCTCCGGCATGGAGTATATATAACATAGGCGACTGGCGACTGGTGGATGGCGACAGGGGCAATGCTTATGACATGGGAAGCCTGAACGTGCCCAGGGCTGGCACACCGTATGCGTTTATGGTGTTCAACCCTGTGCAGCTTGGCATCAACTACACCACTCAAAGCGTATACGTTCCACATTCGGGCAACCAGTATCTTGCCGCATTCAGCGTAGATCCGTCTACCACACAGTTGGGGCACAACGACGACTGGCTCATCTCACCCTCATTAAGCGGAAAGCAGCAAGACGTGTCGTTCTATGTGCGCATGCCTTCTGATGAATATGAGGCGGAGCACTTCGAGGTGCTATACTCGTGCGCCGGCAAAGACACTGCGGCATTCAGGCTGCTGGCCGATTATCCCATGGTTTCTACCGAATGGTATCGCGTTTCCGTGCGACTTCCTGAGGGCTCACGCTATTTCGCCATACGCTATCTGTCGCACAACTGCATGAGCATGTTTATCGATGATATAACATATCAAAGTGGTACACCCATTGTGCAGGGCTATCGCATCTATCGCGACGGCGAGCCTCTGACAGATGTTACATCGGCCGACTCTGCCTTCACTGATACCGACGGTGGAGCTCACAGCTATCAGGTGAGCGTTTTGTATGAAGATGCCGAGTCGGAGCTGAGCGATGCTGCTGTCATCACAGGCATGCATAACGTGGCCATAGAGCAGCCGGGGAGTGCCGGAGCACAAGCCTTCTACGGCGTAGACGGCAAGCTCTTGGGCACAAGGCATGTCGATGCCTCGGGCATCTATCTGCTGCGCAACAAGCAAACCGGCAGGGTGCGAAAGCAGGTTGTGCGCTAAGCAGACGCTGAACGCTACATGAATGACGGGAGGCGGAAGACAACAAAGAGCATGAGTTCTCAAAAGTCTTTCAATCCTTCATCTTTCAAATGGTTCATTCGCATAATGACAATAGGAGGCTATGCCCGTGGCAAGGGGCATAGTCTCCTATTTCTATGCTGATGGATGATCAGCGGTTACCCGAATATCTGATTATTTAATCACCTTCTTTCCGTTCACTATATATATGCCGCTCTTCAGCCCTTGCAGGCTGTCGGCCACCTTGCGTCCGGTGAGGTCGTAGACACCGGTGCGTTTGGCATGGCCCTTCTGCGTAATGGCGGTGATGGCTGTCACGGTAGGATTGACCTCCAGGTGGACAACGGGAAGGTTGTACTTGTTCAGCGACGCGTTGGCCAGGGTGTAATCGGTGTGACGGCCAATGGCATACTGGGTGTAGGTGTCGTCTACCTCATAATAGGTTGAGCAGTAGCCGTCGCCCTCTGACAGGATGGTTATGCGGAGGTTCTGGCCGTCATACTTGAAGGGAGTAGCAAGGGGCAGCACAATCATGTCTTGGGCATCGTCGCGCGTGCCTACGTTGGGGAAGGTGTATTCGCCTTGATACACCTGGGTCATGTTGGCGGTAGGGCGCAGCGCAAGGTCATCCCCAAACACCGTGTCTGTTGTATTCTCCATCCACACGGTAAGCGTGCGCTTGAAGTTGTTCTTCTTGTCTGAGTTGAATCCACGATACGTGAGCTTCGTTATCTCAGCTCCGGCAGGTACATCCTTGAGCAATGCGGCGGGATAAACGGTTTCTGTCTCACTGTTGGCATCATAGGTATAAACCGGCACGGTGTTGTTGAGCTTGCGGGCCGTACCCACAGCCACGTCTACAAAGCCGTTGTCCTCGGCTATGTCCATCATCGTCGTGTCAGACACCTGCCGATAGTCGCCTGCTATAAAGACGGCATAGGCATGATAGGTTCCTGCTTGTGCGGGGGTGAACTTAGCGGTGAAAGTTTTGCTCTCGCCTGCTTTGATAAGCGGGCTCTCGCTGATGGTGTCTACAGCCACGTCGTCGAGGTAGAATATCACCTTGTAGCCGTCCTTCTGTTCATCTCGGTCATTTACGTTCCTCACGCTAGCCTTGGCTGTTGATGTGTGGTTCACCATCCCTGTGACAGGTATGACGGTCTCGCTGAAGCTTACGTCATGTGCCACGCCTAGACGGTTGTAGGCAGTTATGTTGTCGATATAGCAATGACCTTCGAAGGCTATACACCACTGTCCGGCAGGGATATTGTTATACGCAAAATGTGTCATCTCATATTTTTCACCGTCCCATGCCTCATAAACAACTTTCTGTGAGAAATGCTCACCTTCAGTAATTGTAGAGTCGGCGATGATGGAATGTACGAGCGTCCAGTTCTTGCGGTCGGCCGAGTAATAGATGTTCAGATATGAGTCTTGCCCTATCTGCGCTGCGTCGAACGAGAGGCTCTCATCGCTTTTCACCTCTACAAGAGGCGTGATGAATTTCTCCGGCTTGGTGACAGACTTGCCTTCGAGGCAATAGTTGTTGCCTTTCAGCCCGATGACGCGTGGGAAAGCGTTGATGCCCCACATGCCGTCATTATATACGGTGGCCAAAGGCATCTTGCCATCCTCAAAGTCATAGAACAGCTGGTCCTGGCTTACGGTAGTGCCCTTCACCGGCATACGAAAGTCAACGCCGTCACCCTTCACGCTGACATAGCCCGATTTTGCGCCTTGCATCTCGTGGCTCATGGTTACCTTTACGTCAATGCGTCCATGGGCAGGGATGGTCTGCGCGCCCTTCCAATCGGTTGTGAATCCCTCAGGGACACTCACGCTGCTGATGGGTAATGGCTTCGCGCCATAGTTGCGTAGGGCGAAGCTGAAGGTGACATCGTTCTGAGATGTGCCGAAATCGTAAAGCGTGGTGTCGCCCAGAGCCTTTGTGTCTGTGCTCTCGGTGAAATGAAACTCGCTGACATAGGCATAAGGCTTCACGGTGACTGTATGCCCAATGGTACCGCTGATATTTTCTCTTACGCCATATGTGGTCACATCAGGATAATCACTTATGTTCAACGTCTTACTCACTTGTTGGATGGTATTCTCATCAATAGCTAAAGGCTTATCAATGCTGAATGTGCCCAACTCTACGTGCTTATCCATGTTGATAAGAGTCAGTGTGTAGCCCTCCAAAGAGTTGTCAAGCTGTTTGTCGCCTGTATTGCGCAAATTCACGTTGAAGGTCACGGTATAGTTACCGTCAGCATCTGCATCTGTCCATCCGCCATTGGTAGAATAAAGTGTCATGTCTGTTATGGTCAGGCCAGACTTCAGTTCTACCTCAGCGTTATCGGCGGCGAAATCATCTATGTACACTTGGCTGCCGCAAATGGCATATCGTGTTCCGGTCTCGGCTTCAGGCAACTGTATGGTGGCATACTCATCGTTGGTGAGCTGAGGCACGTCAACTGCAAGAGAGTCGCCGAGTGCAAAGCTGCCGTCAGCGTTTGTCTTTACCTTAAAGAAAGAAATAGTGCTACTTTCAGGAGAATAATATCTGCTGCTCTTCACACGGACAGAACACTTGCCTGCCACTGGCGGCGTCACTAATGCATCGTGACAATGCTTCGTGGCATGGCCCCAATAGTCGGATACATCCTGGCTACCTACCGATAAACATCCTGAGCCATCAACACCTGCCCATGAGCTATAGCTGTAAGACACATAATAAGACACGTCATCATACTCGAGCGAGTCGACGATATGACTCCAGCCGGAGGGTGCAAAATGATGATTGTCTGTAGACAAACTGCGGTTGAAGTCCTGTTTATAGGGGCTCACCGTGTCAGCATGTAAGGGGGTTGCTACTGCCGAAAAAAGCAGAAGGCTGAGATACATGTAGATTTTGTTCATAATGAAAAATAATAAAAAATATTGATAAACAATCGGTAAATTGATAAAATATAATTATGCGATGCAAAAGTAACATTAATTTATGAGATTTCACGGTGTAATGAGGTCTTTATATTTCCCCAATTTACAGAATGTGCCGACCAAGTACGCTCTGCCTATGGCCAACAATGAGCGTGCACACAACAACCTGCAAATGCAATTCATAAAAACTCTGTTGTACAAGGATGTTGGCCGGCACAAGGCACGGCCACTACAACTGCTGATTATCTTAATAATAAGTCAACCTTCGAGGCTGATGCACAGACAGTCACAATAGACAGTGGTTGCTGGTATTGGGCTGCAGAACAAATGTGCGGATGTTCATAAGGGCAGCATTAGGAGGGGCGCCCTGTTGTGGATATATGACGTGATGAGCTTCTGTAGCAGATGCTGTTTATTGTTCAAAAGGCCATTTCATGTAACTTTATGCATGAAACGATGGCGTTTTGCGTTGAAATTAGTAACTTTGCAACACACTTTTTCTATTATCATACAATGAAAACAGCATTATTTACGGGCACCTTCGACCCTTTCACCATAGGGCATCAGTCTATCGTAGACCGCACCATCAATCTGTTCGACCGACTGGTTATCGCCGTAGCCGTAAGCAAACTGAAGCACACCGATGAGCAAGTGGAGCAGCGGGTGCGTGCCATAGCCGATATATATCGCGACGAACCGCGCGTGGTGGTGAAGGCTTACAGCGATCTGACCATCGACATGGCGAAGCGCGAGGGGGCTCAATATCTTATCAGGGGCGTACGCAACGTGAAGGACTATGAGTATGAGCGCACGCAAGCCGACTTCAACCGCAAGTTTGGAAGCATAGAAACGATTCTTGTTTTCGCCGAGCCGGGCCTGGAGCATGTGAGCAGCACGCTGGTAAGGGAGCTGAAATCCTTTGGCCGGGATGTGACCGACTTTCTGCCAAAGAAAGACTGACAACCCTGCTCCGCCCACTGTGCAGGCGGTTTTCGGATTGCATATAACCTATAAAACACAATAATGGATTCCATTCGATTAACACCTTTCAGAAAAGGAATTGTGGGAGTGCAGTTTCTTTTTGTGGCATTTGGTGCCACCGTCTTGGTGCCTTTGCTTGTAGGGCTCAACCCTGCCACGGCCTTGTTTACGGCGGGCTTGGGCACCCTCATCTTCCATCTGGTAACAAAAGGCAAGGTGCCCATCTTCTTAGGGTCAAGCTTTGCCTTCATCGCACCCATCATAGCAGCCTCCAAACAGTGGGGCATGCCGGGCACTCTGGCCGGCATCTTAGGCGTTTCGCTGGTTTATTTCGTGATGAGCGCGCTCATCAAATGGCAGGGACAGAAGGTCATCAACCGTCTGTTTCCGCCCGTGGTCATTGGTCCGGTCATCATTCTCATCGGTCTCACGCTGTCGGGTTCGGCCGTGGATATGGCCAAGACCAACTGGCTATTGGCCGCCGTGTCGCTGACAACGGCCATCCTTGTGCTAACCTTCTGCAAGGGGCTCATCAAGCTGGTGCCTGTGGTGTGCGGCCTCATTGTGGGCTATGTCGTTGCGTTGTGCATGGGCAAAATAGACTTCAGCGGTGTACTCTCGGCCTCATGGTTTGCCCTTCCGCCCTCCATCGCCCATTTCCACCTGCCCCAATTCGAGTGGGAACCCTTTGTATACATGATACCCGTTGCACTGGCTCCGGTCATTGAGCACATCGGCGATGTATATGTGGTGAGCTCAGTGGCCGAGAAAGACTTTGTGTCTGACCCCGGATTGCACCGCACCATGCTTGGCGACGGTCTGGCATGTATGGCAGCCAGCTTTCTAGGAGGCCCTCCCGTAACCACCTATAGCGAGGTGACGGGTGCCATGTCTATCACAAAAGTCACTGACCCACAAGTCATTCGCATTGCAGCTTTCACATCTATTGTATTCTCCGTGATAGGCAAGTTGTCGGCATTCTTACAGTCAATACCCTCTGCCGTGCTCGGAGGCATCATGTTGCTGCTGTTTGGCAGCATAGCCAATGTGGGCATACAAAACCTCATCAACCATCATGTAGATTTGTCGCAGACACGCAACACCATCATCGTGTCGGTAACGCTTACGCTGGGCATTGGCGGTGCCGTGCTGTCGTATGGCAACTTCACACTGGGAGGCATCGGCTTGAGTGCCGTGGTTGGTGTTGTACTTAACTTGCTGTTGCCTCAGCAAAAGGCAAAGGAAGAGACCGAACCGGCTAACAAATAACGCTCTGTGACGGTACATAAGGGGGGATTTGGCGAAGGGTGCCTCCGTTTGCGAACATCACCGCAAACACTGCAGGGTGCGCCCTTGTGGCCGTCTGCATCCTTGTGCAGCAACCAACAAGCAAGACACATTCCCTGAAGGGGGCACTCTTCGGTGGCTGGATGTTGAGCATAAAAAGGGCAGACCGCAAATGCAGCCTGCCCCTTCTACCTTATTTAAAATTACTTTTTAGGCTTACGTCTTGCCCATCCCTCCTCACTGAAGTCGGGCTCTTCACCTTTCAACGTAGGGTTGCCGGCGTTCATCAGCGCACGCCAGTCATCTTTCTTAAAGCGTTGCTGAGAAGGCTGTGCACCATTGTCAGCCTGAGCCTGCTTGCGCTTTCTTCCTGCGCCACGCGAGTCCAGTCGGCTGTCGGCATCGTTGCAACGCACCTTACGGCCCTTATATACGGCACCGTCAAGGGCTTTCATCACCTTACGGGCGTCGCCTTCGGGCACCTCTATGTAGCTTTGGCGCTTCAGCAGGTCGATATGGCCCACTTCTTGCCGTCCCTTCACATAGCGGTTTACAAACTGCATGATTTCACCGGGATAGAAGCCATCGTCCTTACCCAAGTTGATGAAGAGCCTCTGATAGCCTTTCTCTGCCTTATGGCTGCCTCTTCGGCTGCCACGTGAGTCTTTGCCGCCACGCTCCTGTTTCTTGTCAGACTTGCGCGAAGACGCGGGTTTCTCTATCACGGGCGCATTTTTGTAGTAGTCGAGGAACCTGCCGAAGGTGGCAGACACCATCTTCTTGATGACATCCTCCTTGTCCATATACTCAAACTGGCGGTTTATCTCCTTCATGTAAGGCGCTATCTGCTCCTCATCTACGTCAGTCTTCATAATGTCGTCCATCACCTTATAGAGCTGTTTCTTGCATATCTCCTCGGGCGTAGGCAATGTGCCGTCTACAAAGTCCTTGCCTATCTCCTTCTCTATGCGCTTAATCTTGAACTTCTCGCGCGAGTGTATGATGGAGATAGATGTTCCGCTTTTGCCCGCACGGCCCGTACGTCCGCTTCGGTGCGTATAGCTCTCTATGTCATCGGGCAGTCCGTAGTTGATGACATGCGTGAGGTCGTCTACGTCAAGACCTCGTGCAGCCACGTCGGTAGCCACGAGCAGCTGCGTGAGATGGCTGCGGAACTTCTGCATGGTGAGGTCTCTCTGCTCCTGCGAGAGGTCGCCGTGCAGTGCCTCAGCGTTATATCCGTCGTGTATGAGCTTATCGGCCACTTCCTGCGTTTCCTTCTTGGTGCGGCAGAACACGATTCCGTATATCTTGGGATAATAGTCAACGACACGTTTCAGGGCCAGATACTTGTCCTTGGCGTTCACCATATAGAAGATATGATTAACGTTTTCGGCACCCTCATTGCGGCTTCCCACAACTATCTCCTTGTAGTCATGCAGATAACCCTTGGCCACTCTCTCTATGTCTTTGCTCATTGTGGCAGAGAAGAGCAATGTGTTGCGGTCCTCGGGCACGCCCGACAATATTTCCTCAATGCTCTCTTGGAAGCCCATGTTGAGCATCTCGTCGGCCTCATCCAGCACAACATTATGCACAGCATCGAGCTTTGCCTTGCCACGCTTCATCAGGTCGATGAGCCTTCCCGGTGTTGCCACAATAATCTGCACGCCATGTCTGAGGGTGCGTATCTGCGCCTCAATAGACGTACCGCCGTAAACGGCAGCGATGTGCATGTGGGGTATGTACTTGGAAAAATCGTTCAGATCATCGGCTATTTGCAGGCACAGCTCCCTGGTGGGGCTGAGCACAATGGCCTGGGTGTCCTTGCTGGTTGTGTCTACGCGCTGCAAGAGGGGTATGCCAAAGGCAGCCGTCTTGCCGGTACCGGTTTGCGCGAGCGCTATAACGTCATTACGATTACCCAGTAAATAGGGTATAACTTCCTCTTGAACGGGCATTGGATGTTCAAAGCCCATTTCCTCAATGGCCTTTCTGATATTTTCAGAAACGCCTAACTCTTCAAATGTCTTCAAAATGTTTAATGTTTAATTTCCTGAAAATGCAGGAGACTAACCACCAAACGATTCCCACCTAATGCCTTCAGCATCATTCCCTCGAGATGGTACGCCTCCTTTATCGGGCTGCAAAGGTAATGAAAATAAACGAGTTGCAAGCATAAAGTGCCATTATTTTTTGTTTTTTAGCATTTTATGCTTACCTTTGCCCATTATGAAAATAGGTATATTCTGTTCAGCAAACAACAAGATTGCGCATCAATATTTTGACATGGCCAAACAGTTGGGCGAGTGGATGGCACAAGAGGGCCACACCTTGGTGTTCGGAGGCTGCAACTCGGGGCTCATGGAGTGTGTGGGCACCGCCGTGCATGGCGCGGGTGGCATGACCATCGGGGTTATTCCCTCACTGATAGAGAAGGGTGGAAGAGTGTCGGAGTCGGTAGATGTAGAGGTGCCGTGCGACAATCTGAGCGACCGCAAGGACCTGATGATGGCCCAGGCCGACGTGTTCATAGCCCTGCCCGGCGGCATTGGCACGCTCGATGAGCTGTTCACCGTGGCTGCAAGCCGCACCATAGGCTATCACAACAAGTGCGTCATACTCTATAACATCAACGGCTTCTGGAACCCGCTCATCGCATTGCTCAACGCCATGAAGGCACAAGGCATGGTGCGGGGCGAGTGGACCGACGGCATCAAGGTAGCCTCCAACCTCGATGAGATAAAGGATTTGGTGGGCAAGATGGGGTGAGCAGGAGCGCCACAACATATACCAAGTTATGAGAAGCCAAACCAATGACTAACAAATAAAACGCTCCACTAATCTCCGAAGCTGCCCCGTAAAGGGGTGGCCAGCTATGATATAACCAACCGTAAAAGGTATTATAACAACTCTATACTTAAAGATTATGAATAAGAAGAACAAAACAGATATATTATATGTTATCTTCTTAGGTTGTCTTTGCACTTTAATATTTTACTCATGCCAGCCCAAATACGCCCTTAAAGGAAAGCTTCTACTTATTGACAGCATGTCAGAGAAAGACCCTATCACCGCTCAACAAAGGATAAAAGAAGCCAAACAAAAAGGTGATTATCCTTTGCCCATATTGTCTCTGCTGGACTTTAAAGCCAAGAATAATGCAGGTCAAGATATTAGGAAAGACAGTTCAGCTTTCCTATCATTACCATTCATCAAAAGCAAAGGAGACGAATTGCTTTTGGCAATGAACTATTACTATATCGGCAGATACTATGCCGTGAACAATGATGCACCACAAGCTATTAAGTCCTTTGTCCTAGCTGACAGCACGATAAGAAGAAAACATGACAAAAAATCATTGGCATTAAAGGTGAAAATAGCTTCCCAAGAAGGATATATTTACTATTACCGCTATTTAACAAATGAGGCCATGAAGGCTTTTTCCAAAAGTTATGAGTATTCATCACAACTCAAAGACACTACAAACATGATATTTTGCCTGAAAGATATTGCTTCTTGCTATGCCGACAACAACCAACGTAACAAATCCATAAAACTGTGCAGAAAAGCGCTCTACCTTTCGCAGGAAAGCTCAGACACACTGATGCGCACAATCATATCTACTCAGCTAGCAAGGCATTATAATGAGATAGGCAAAACAAAAGAAGCTCACTACTTTCTACAATATTCATTAAACCATCCATATCAAAAAGACTTAACAACAGTTTATTATATTGCAGAAGCAATTTATAAAGCACTCGGAGAAAAAGACTCTATGGTGTTTTATCTAAGAAAACTAGAAAGACAGGATGATCCTTATGCAAAACAAGAGGCTTCCCGAGGTCTTGCTAACTATTACCTGCAAGCAGGTGATTTAGCCAGCACTAAGAAACAACTCAACAATTACATTCTCTATACTGACAGCATCAACCAGCTATCAAGCACGGATGCCGTAGAAAAGGCCAACGCACTCTACAACTATACACTTCATGAAGAAAAAAGCCATCATTTGGAAAAACAAAATCAAAAGATGAGAGAAACCATTATCGTGGCTATATCCATGGCTTTGCTCATTATCATCATCCTGATTTCATATCTATATATTAACAAACAGAGAAACGAAAAGTTGCGTTATAAACTTGAGATTTATAAACAAAGAATAGCTCAAAATTCTATAACAAAAAGAGAGAGTCAAGCGATTGACTTATATAGCAATCCCGTTTTCAGCAATATCATGAAACGGGTTAAATCCACCGAATCAAACAAACATCTTAACAATCAATATTGGCAAGAAATATATGCAGAAATAGAAAGAATTTTCCCTAACTTTCTTTCGGATCTAAGAAAGCTTTGCAAAATGAACGAACATGAAGAGCATGTGTGCATATTAATCAGATTGGGATTTTCACCAAAAGACATTTCAGAGCTCACCGCTCACTCTCGTTCGTCTATAAGTCTTACTAGAAAGCGACTGTACAAAAGGGCCTTTGGCAACGATGAGAATCCCTCAGAATGGGATAAAATCATCAAAAATCTCTGATTTCATCGAAGTTTTAACTCTTCCAACATGCTTTCATTCTACATTGTAAATTATTTGTAAACTGGTTTTTCTGAAAATAAAAAATGTAATCGTTTATTTTGCACATGTAAAAAAAATGATAAACATGAGTAAAATAACGATTGCTTTGTTGCTTTTAATATCAACATTTACCCCTATGATGGCAAAAGACGGATACAATGTATCATTAATGTCAGAGCCAAGAATTGGTATTGGCACTGGGATAAATTCTGAAATACCATCAATAACCGTAATTGAATATGATAGTTCTATCATTATTTATTCTGACAGTGCTGAAGAACTTTATGTCACAATCTATGACATAAATAATATAGTCCTATACGAAGGATATATAAATTGCACAGAATCTGGATATGAAATAAGGCTACCAAGCCATGAAAATGAAATAAAATCGTCTGTTGAACTATATACGAAAGAACAACATTTATATGGTTACTTCTAATATCATTATCAATGTATATTTTTTTGTTTTACTTTAATTAATGGTCAACAACATGAAAAAAAAATTATTAATTCTGTTTTTATTGGTTGTCGCATTAGTATCATGCGACAACTCAGTAACCAATGATTACGGGAGTATTCCTGAAGTTAAGAGTGCCG